>VEMY01000007.1 GCA_009711825.1 Bacillota bacterium
ATTGTCTGGGAACATCCCGAAAAATCCAACCCCTTAATAAGATTTCCCCCTCGGAAAGCAAGGGGGAAAGTGGAAGAAAATTACTGGGAATTTAGAGAAATATGCTTTCTAAACATATTATACGAGGGAGGTGTAGTGTTGAAGCTGGTAATAGTTGAATCACCGACCAAAGCAAAAACGATTAACAGGTTTCTGGGAAAAGGTTATAAGGTTGCCTCTTCGATGGGGCATTTAATCGACTTACCAAAGAGTCAGCTGGGTGTTGAGCCTGAGACAGATTTTCAGGTTAAATACATAACTATCCGTGGCAAAGGCAAGATTTTAGCCGAGCTCAGAAAGCTGGCCAAAAAAGCAGACCACGTATATCTTGCAACTGACCCCGATCGGGAAGGGGAAGCGATTTCCTGGCATTTACTACGAGATTTTAATATGGATGAGGATATGCCCTGTCGGGTGGTGTTTAATGAAATTACCCGGACTGCGGTTAAGAAAGCCTTTGAAAGCCCGCGTAAGCTAAATTATCAGTTGGTCGATGCCCAACAGGCACGGCGAGTTCTGGATCGACTTGTGGGGTATAAAATTAGTCCAATCCTCTGGCACAAGGTAAAAAAGGGATTGAGTGCCGGGCGGGTCCAATCAGTTGCCCTGAGTATGATTTGTGAGCGGGAACAGGAGATAGACAAGTTTGTTCCCCGGGAATATTGGTCGATTGAGGTTGAATTTGTTCTCGGGTCCACATCAGTCACAGCGAAACTGAGCAAGGTTCGGAGGCAAAAACCGGAGCTGGGCTCAGAGGCTGATGTCCAGAAAGTGAACGCATTGTTGAACGCTGGCGAGTTCAGCGTTCAGGCGGTAGATTCCCGTATTCGCCAAAAACATCCTGCGCCTCCGTTTACAACATCCACATTGCAACAAGAGGCCGGGAAAAAACTTGGGTTCAGCGCCCGCAAAACCATGACGGTGGCCCAGCAGCTCTATGAAGGTATTTCAATGGGTAAACGCGGCGCCACAGGTTTAATAACATATATGCGTACAGACTCTGTACGGGTATCTGAGGAGTTTCAGAGCCAAACACTTAACTGGATACAGCAACAATTTGGCAGCGAATATGCACCCGACAAGCCCAGACAACACGCTACCAAGAAAGGGGCCCAGGAAGCCCATGAGGCAGTGCGGCCAACAGATATCGAAATAACACCGGAAATAGCCGAGGATTACTTGAATCGCGAACAATTGGTGTTATACCGTCTGATTTGGCAGCGTTATATGGCCAGTCAGATGACATCGGCACGCTTCCGCCAGCATACGGTCACTATTTCCGGCAATGAATGCGAATTGAAGGCCTCGGCCCAGGAATTGGTTTTCCCGGGATTTCTCGCGGTAATGGAGCACGCTGGGAATGACAGTTCCAATAATCTGGCTGAAATTGCCCAGGGCCAGAAGGCGAAGGTTAAGGAGATTCTCCCTCAACAACATTTCACCCAGCCGCCCCCACGTTATAACGAATCGTTACTGGTCAGGAGTCTTGAAAATAACGGCATCGGGCGTCCTTCTACCTATGCGCCAATCATCGAAACCCTGCTTCAGCGGGGATATGCCGAGCGTAAGGATGGAAGGCTGTTTGCCACTGAATTGGGCCATATGGTCAATGAACAGCTAACACAATTTTTTCCTGATATCCTGAGCGTTGAGTTCACAGCACGTTTGGAGGCGCAACTGGACGAAATTGCAGAAGGCAATTTGGCTTGGCGGGATGTGGTCAGCGATTTTTATCAGGGATTCAAAGACTCAGTGGCCAAGGCAGAAGAAGAGATGGAGCACCTGGAGGTTAAGGACGAGGTCAGCACCGAAGTATGTGAACACTGTGGCCGTAACATGGTTGTCAAGGCGGGACGGTTTGGGAAATTCCTTGCTTGCCCCGGTTATCCTGAATGCAAGAACACCAAGCCCTTCTTTCGCCCCATAGATGTGCCATGTCCTCAGTGCGGGGCTGATATCGTTCAATTGAGAACCAGGAGAGGCAGAACTTTTTACGGCTGTAAAAATTACCCTGATTGCGACTATCGTTCCTGGAAGCAACCGGTGGCTGAGAAATGTCCTCAGTGTGGCTCTTTATTGCAGGTAGAGAAAAAAGACCTCCTGGGCTGCAGCAGCCAGGAATGTGATTATACACAAAAAAGGACGGAATGAATTTGGAAACAATTAAAGTGATTGGTGCAGGTCTGGCTGGTTGTGAAGCTGCTTGGCAACTGGCAGAGCGGGGCTGCAAAGTCGAGCTTTATGAGATGCGGCCGGGGACAATGACCCCTGCCCACAAAACAGCTGCAATGGCTGAGCTGGTTTGCAGCAATTCACTGGGAGCCAGCAATATCGACACAGCTTCCGGTTTGCTAAAATTTGAGTTGCAGCAACTGGGATCGCTGATTTTGCAATGCGCTGAAGCAGCAATGGTTCCTGCCGGCGGCGCTCTGGCGGTGGACAGAAGTCAATTCAGTCGGCTTGTCTCAGAGCGCATAGAGAATCATCCCAATATTACCGTCGTCTCTGAGGTTGTCACGGAAGTTCCCAAACCGCCTGCGATAATAGCCACCGGACCGTTAACAGACGATAGATTTGCCCAACAACTCACCCAATTGCTGGGCACTGAGATGCTTGCCTTTTATGACGCTGCAGCGCCGATAGTTTATGCGGAAAGTGTTGATTTTTCTAAAGCTTTCTGGGGCGCCCGTTACGGTAAGGGCGGTGACGACTATCTGAACTGTCCGCTTACAGAGGACCAGTATCAAGCTTTTTATGAACAACTTGTGAACGCACGCCAAGTGGAGTTGCATGATTTTGAGCGACGCTTTTTCGAACATTGTCTGCCGGTGGAAGAAATGGCACGGAGGGGTTATCAGACCCTGACCTTTGGTCCATTAAAGCCGGTTGGGTTAACGGATCCTGCCTCCGGCGAAAAGCCCTATGCAGTAGTTCAATTACGTAAAGAAGACGTACATGGTCAGCTCCTGAACATGGTCGGCTTTCAGACTAATCTGCTCTGGCCTGAGCAAAAACGGGTGTTCCGCATGATTCCTGCCCTCAGAGAAGCCGAATTTGCCCGTTTGGGGGTAATGCATCGAAATAGCTATGTCAACGCCCCAAAGGTGTTAGCAAAAAATTATGAATTGAGAAGGCATCCCGGTCTATACATAGCGGGGCAGCTCTCCGGAGTTGAAGGATATGTGGAATCAGTTAGTTCCGGCCTGGTGGCAGCTTTAGACTTGGCCGCTAAAATTAATGGCCGCAGTGAAATCAACTTGCCGCCGGAAACTCTGGTTGGCAGTTTGACGCAGTTCATCACCACTGTCAATAAAAATTTTCAGCCCATGAACGCAAATTTTGGTCTCCTGCCGCCCGTCGATAAACGGGGTGGAAAACGCGAACGCAGAAAAGCTGCTGCCCACCGGGCGCGGGAAAATATATTTCTGTTTGCTAAAAATTTGAACAACTAATCTTGTCTTTATTGTTATGCTCTGTTATTATAGGGGAAGGGTGATTTGTGGTGGACGGATTAACTGGGTTTATCGACTGGTTACAAACCAACAGTTTTTCACCCGAAACGATAAAGGCGTACCGGCAGGATCTCCAAGAATTTATCGACCACACAGATAAGAGCTTTGTCACGATTGACAAAAATGACATCCGCGCCTATATGGCTTTTGTTCAAAAACGCGGATGCGCTCAACGGACAGTGGCCCGTAAATTAGCTGCATTGCGCACTTTTTTCAGGTACCTGCAGCTGATGGAAGTCTTGTCCCATAACCCTGTGGAGGCGGTGCGAACTCCGAAATTTCCGCGCTCGTTGCCAAAATTTCTCTACCCAGATGCAATTAATGAGCTCCTGGCGTTACCGGCTAATGATACGCCTTTGGGAGTCAGGGATAGGGCCCTGCTGGAGGTGCTTTACGCCACCGGCATCAGGGTTGGCGAGCTGGTAGCACTGTGTGTTTCCGATTATCGCCCGGGGTCTCAGCAGTTAAAAATCACAGGCAAGGGAAATAAGCAAAGGCTGCTGCCACTTTATCAGCATGCTGTAGTCGCCTTGGAAACGTACTTAGAGGATGGTCGTCCACTGCTTTTGGCATCAGACAGCCAGCAAATTTGGCTGAATAAAGACGGATATCCCCTCACTCAACGTGGTGTCCGCTGGATTTTGGATAAATATTGTAAACTGCTTGCTGAAGCCAAGAAGCTTTCTCCCCATACCATCCGGCATTCTTTTGCCACCCATTTGCTGGAGAACGGCGCTGACTTGCGGACAGTGCAGGAGTTACTGGGGCATGCCAATCTTTCTTCCACGCAAATCTATACCCACGTCACCCGGGAACGCCTAAAGGCGGTTTATTTAAACCATCACCCCAGGGCATAACACAAAAAATTTAATCATCAGGAGGTAATTATCGGTGCTGGATTTATTACAAAAAACCCGCAGGCTGAATAAAATTTTACAGACTGCAGCGGGAAAACCTGTGAACTTTACAGAACTGGCGGAAGTATTGGATGAGGTAATTGATGCAAATGTGTTTGTGCTTAGCAGAAAAGGTAAATTGCTGGGTCATTCCACTGTAAACGGAATCAACTGTTCTCAATTCACGGAAACTATAATCCCCAACAGGGAGTTCCCTGGCGAATTAAATGACGAGTTGTTAAAGGTCACTGAAACCTTGGTAAATGTTGAGTCCGGGGCCTTAAAGGGTGCGAGCGCAGAGATCGATGACTGTCTGTTTAAACAAAATACGACCACGATTGTACCGATTGTGGGTGGCGGCGAGCGGCAGGGAACACTGATAGTGACCCGTGTCGGCGATGGGTTCAACGATAATGACATTATACTAGCTGAGTATGGCGCCACTGTTGTTGGTATGGAAATCCTGCGGGCCAGGTCTTCAGAAGCGGAAGAAGAAAACCGCAATCGCGCTGTGGTGCAAATGGCGCTGGATACTTTGTCTTACTCTGAGCTGGAAGCCGTAGAACATATTTTCGCCGAACTCAATGGCAGCGAAGGTCTGCTGGTTGCAAGCAAAATAGCAGACCGGGTCGGTATCACCCGCTCAGTTATTGTCAATGCGTTGCGCAAGTTTGAAAGCGCCGGAGTGATTGAGTCCCGCTCCCTGGGTATGAAGGGAACCTTTATTAAGATTCTTAACGACCAGTTGTTGCCCGAACTAGAAAAGCTAAGAAAAAAGTAAGCACTCGCAAGAGTGCTTGTTTTTTTGGCAGGAATTGCTTGTAAAATGTCGAAAAGAAAGTTAAATAAGCAATCGAGGGGGCAATGGTACATTGAACAGAAAAAAAAGGATCTTAATTGTCGATGACGCTGCATTTATGCGCATGATGATTCGCGATATACTGACCAAAAATGATTTTGAAGTGGTTGGCGAGGCAGCTAATGGCGATGAGGCGTTGAGCAAGTATACTGAGCTGCAGCCGGATTTAGTTACCCTGGATATAACTATGCCCGGAATGGATGGAGTTTCGGTGCTCAAAAAAATCCGGGAACATGACCCCAACGCCAGGGTGGTAATGTGCTCCGCCATGGGACAGCAGGCAATGGTGGTCGAAGCAATTCAAAATGGCGCCCGGGATTTTATCAACAAGCCCTTTCACCCCCAAAAAGTAGTCGATACTCTGCGCAAAGCCCTGAATTAGGGTGGTGATTTCAATGGACAACAAGGCTTATTTGCCAATTTTTTTAGATGAAACAAGGGAAAACATTCAGTTGATTTCGGAAAATCTTTTGACTTTGGAAGAAAACCCTGCCAATCGTGACGCCCTGGATGAACTATTTCGGGCAACACACACAATTAAAGGCATGTCTGCCACCATGGGTTACGAAGGGATCAGCCTTCTGGCCCATGAGATGGAAAATTATCTTGACATGGTCCGCAACGATGAGGTTACTTTATCATCGTCTGTAATCAATGCTTTCTTTGAAATCGTAGATGAGATTGAGGCTAATATTCGCAGTCTAGAGGAAAACGGCACCTGCAAGGGGACCAATCATACGTTAATCAATTCTATTGCCACATTGCTCAAGGAGCATTGCCAACCCGAACCGGATGATACCGGTGCAAATAATAAAATCGAAATCCGTCTGGAGCTTAGCGATGACTGTGCCTTAAAAGCAGCCCGCCTACTTACAGTCTACAACCGGCTGGATGGAATTGGGAATATAGTCACTTCCGAACCCGGGTATGAAGACCTAGTTGCTTCCCGGGCAGACAAGTATTTTACATGTATTCTAGACACAAATGCCAGTCAGGAGCAGCTAGAAGCAGTTCTGGATAACTGTATGGATTTACAGGATTACTCGATTGTGCCATTAAAGCCCGTTGAACAGGAGAACCCTGAGCCGGCTCCCGACACGCTTACACGGGCTAAGTCCCATCATACAATTCGCATTGATACCGATAAGATGGATCACTTGTTAAATCTTGTCAGCGAATTGGTCATTAACAAGACTTCTATACAGCAAGCTGCCGCCCAGGCGCCGGAGATGACCGATAATGTAGAACATTTACATCGCCTGACCAGTGATCTGCAGGCAATTGTAATGAAGATGCGGATGATCCCGATTGAAACAGTTTTTAATCGTTTTCCCCGGATGGTCAGGGACTGCTCCCGTTCGCTGGCTAAGTCGGTGCAGTTGCAAATCTTCGGGGGAGAAACTGAACTTGACCGGACCATTATCGAAGACATCGCTGACCCACTGGTGCATCTGATTCGTAATGCGATAGATCACGGCATTGAATCCGAAGAAGAGCGGAAGGCTGCGGGTAAAACTCCCCAGGGGACAATCGTCCTTCGGGCCTTTCAAACTGGTAACCAGGTAATTATTGAAGTATCCGATGATGGCCGCGGACTCGATTTGGAACGAATACGCCAAAAGCTCAGAGAGCAAAACCTCGCTCTCCCCGCAGATATTGGCGAATGGGAGTTAATGAATTCCATCTTTATGCCAGGCTTCAGCACTTCCTCCGCAGTCACTGATATCTCTGGCCGGGGAGTGGGGCTGGATGTGGCCAAGAAATCAATCGAGGCCATGGGAGGCACTATTCAAGTGGCCAGCGAACACGGTCTTGGTACAAATTTCACCATCCGGCTGCCGCTAACTCTGGCAATTATCCAGGGGTTGTTGGTTCAGAGCGGGCCGGAAATATACGTCGTGCCCCTGAGCTTCGTGCGTGAGACAGAAATAATATACCGGGAAGATATCCAAAAAGTGGGGAGCCAGGATATTGTCATGCTTCGTGGTAAAGTTTTACCGGTTGTTAATTTATGTGATTTAATGCAGGTCCCAGACGCGGTTCCCGGGGAAGAGCTGAACCTGGTAATTGTTCGCCAGGGCAATCGTGAACTGGGTTTGATAGTCGACGACTTGCTGGGACAGCAGGAAATCGTTATTAAGACAATTAACTGGGGCGATGTATATTTTAAAACATTCCTGGGCGCTACAATTCTGGGGGATGGCAGTGTAGTGCTTATCATTGATGTTAATACGCTGCTGGTTCCGTTTAAAGACAAGGAGGATGGTAAGGTTGGCGAATCAATACGTAATATTTGAATTAGCAGATGAGTTTTACGGAGTGGACATACACCAGGTTCGGGGCATTGAGAAACCGATGTCTCTAACCCGGGTCCCCAATGCCCCGGAGTTTGTCCAAGGAGTATGTAATTTGCGTGGCAGTGTTATTCCCGTCATCGACCTGCGTCGTCGTCTTGGACTGTCTGCGGGGACAGAAACTAAAAACACCCGCGTTTTAATAGTTAATGTCGATAAATATACTGTCGGTATGGTTATCGACAACGCTAATGATGTAGTTAATATCAATCCCGATATGATAGAGCCTTCTCCGGCATTGGTTTCCGGAATCGATTCGGAATTCATCCGTGGAGTTGCAAAAATAAACAACCGACTTTTGGTTTTGCTCGACTTGAACAAAATCTTGTCAGTCCAGGAAATCAGTGATTTGGAGCAAATTAACTGATGGACGGAATCAAGCGTTTATCTTTTATCCAGCAAGATTTGTTGAAGGAGTTAGGTACCATTGGCACTGGCAATGCAGCAACGGCTATGGCTGAATTGATTGGGACTAAAATCACCATTACAGTGCCGACTGTGGAAATTCTGCCTTTTGCCCGAGTGACCGATTTTGTTGGCGGACCTGATAAGATACTGGGTTGCGTCTATTTGGATGTTCACGGTAGTCTTCCAGGGACAGTGCTGATACTTTTTGAAAAAGCGGCAGCTGAGGGTTTACTCAAACAGATAATGTTTGGCGCCGAAGTGAACCTTCTCGAGATGAACGAAATGGAACAGTCAGCTCTTAAAGAAATCGGCAACATTCTTTCTGGTTCGTACTTATCTGCCCTGGCCGATTTTACTGGTCATAAAATGATTTCCTCCGTCCCCAACCTGGCAGTTGATATGGCTGCCGCTGTCCTTAGTGTGCCCATGAGCAAACTTGGCCGGAGTGCCGATTATGCCCTGCTTATCCAGGCTGCCTTCTTTGAAAACCAAACCAGCAACGGTTGTGTGGTTTTTATTCCACAACCTGACTCTACCGAAAAATTGTTGAGGATTTTTGGAGTCCGGGAATATGACTGATAGCGTTCAGCAAATCGGTATGGCGCAGCTGACAGTTGAGCGGGCTCCTATGCTGATCCGCAGTTCCGGGTTGGGGTCCTGCCTTGGTGTAATAATCTATGACCCTTTCACTGCCACCGGTGCAATGGCTCACGCAATGCTGCCTTATTACCGTCAGGGTCGACAGGGCAATAAGGCCAAATATGTTGACACGGCAATCGAGGTAATTCTGGCCGAAATGAAAGACAGGGGCTGCAAAAAGGAGAATCTGATTGCTAAGTTGGCCGGCGGCGCTCAAATGTTTCCTGACGCAGACAGAGATGTGCTGGTAATTGGCAAAAAAAATATTCAGGCAGGCAGGGAATGCCTGGCTGAACTTGGGATTCCCATTGTGGCGGAGGACGTGGGCGGGAATAGTGGCCGTTCCTTGGAATTCGACTGCGCCACCGGTGACCTAACAATAAAAACTATCACGAATAAAACCATAATTTAGCAGTAAGTGCGTAATATCCGCAGCTAAAATAGATATACTACCTTAGGGGGTGTATCAAATGGCAGCAAAAAAACGTCTTACTGCTTTTTTCGGTGGTGTTCTAGCCGGAATATTGATTTCACTGGTAATAATGACAGGTTTGGTATACCTGGGCAGCAAACAAGCTGTCGTGGTGCGGATTAATACCAATCTTCTAGCCGACACTCTCGAGGGTTCTGCACAGTATTTGGTGGAAAGCTCGATTCCAATTTACTTGGATGATGTCAAAGGCAATGTTCCGGACGTAATTGGTTCCCGTGTGGAACAACAGTTTGATGATGCGCAACTAACCATGGGAGGCGTTTCATTCTCTCTGCCTCAGGAATTTGTTTACCAATTGGAAACTAATTATCAGGAAAGTTTAGTTCAGTCACTCAATGAGCTTCTGGATACGATGCCTGTAGAGGCGCTCAGCGATGAACTGGGCGAGGAAATTTCTGGAGCAGTTATCAATTCCCTGTACAGCGAATTCAATCATAAAATATTTGAATTCGAGTTCCTCTGGGGATTAATCACGTTACCGGTGCAAATTGAGCTCATCGATATTCCCGGCGAGGATGATGTGAAATTGATTTTTGCGCCCAATGGTATTTAAGCGTATTCAAACACCAAGTCCAAAGTAAGGGCTTTTTGACACTTAGAAGTTGGTGTCAACAACCGCGGTTTAAAGCCAGGTAAAAAGAAAGGTATTTGGCTGCAGCGTTAAAAAACGTGGTTGTCAAGCAAGTAACAATTTGGTATACTTCTTTGGTGAGCACACACACCTGTGGATGTTTGCCCTGGTGCCCGTCAGGGTTGGGTCAACAGTTGAAGCAGGTGGAGGAAAAACCAGAGAGGAGGTGTAGGTATGTCTGTTGTTACCATGAAGCAATTGTTGGAGGCCGGTGTTCATTTTGGTCATCAAACCAGACGCTGGAATCCTAAGATGGCGCCATACATTTTTACCGAGCGTAACGGTATCTATGTCATTGATTTGCAAAAAACTGTACAAAAGTTGGACGAGGCATTTGCTTATGTCAAAAACTTGATAACTGACGGTGGCTCCCTGATGTTTGTGGGTACCAAAAAACAAGCTCAGGAAGCGATTGAAAAGGAAGCTACCCGGTGTGGTATGTTCTATGTCAATCAGCGTTGGTTGGGCGGAATGTTGACCAATTTTGACACAATCAGCAAGCGGGTACAGCGGTTGAAGGATCTTGAACAGATGGAAGAGGATGGTACTTTTGACGTCCTGCCCAAAAAAGAAGTTATTAAGCTTAGACATGAACGGGATAAGCTGGATAAATTTCTTCGCGGCATCAAGGAAATGCATAAACTCCCCGATGCCCTGTTTGTGGTAGATCCCCGTAAAGAGAAAATTGCTGTGGCCGAAGCCAGAAAGCTCAATATCCCGATTATTGCCATTGTTGATACCAACTGTGACCCAGACGAAGTTGATATCATTATCCCTGGCAACGACGATGCTATCAGGGCTGTTAATTTGATTTCCGGATGCATGGCCGATGCAGTCTTGGCAGGTAAACAGGGTGAGCAGATAGCAGAATAAAAGTGGAGGGTGAGAGTAAATTGCTTGTTTACTCTTACCTTTTTTAAATCAGCAACAGAGCTAGGAGGAATGAACATGGTTAGCAGTGATAAGATCAAAGAACTCCGTAGTATTACCGGAGCGGGTTTCCTCGATTGCAAAAAAGTGCTAGTAGAAACTGACGGGGATATGGATAAAGCTGTCGACATACTTCGGGAAAAAGGGCTGGCTGCTGCCGCCAAAAAGGCAGACCGGGTTACCGCAGAAGGGATTGTTGATTCCTACATACATGGTAACGGGCGTATCGGCGTATTGGTTGAAGTCAACTGCGAGACAGATTTTGTGGCTAAAACAGATGATTTCAAGAGCTTTGTTCATGACATTGCCATGCATATTGCTGCTTCTGATCCCCAGTACGTCAGCAGTGATTTGGTTCCTGCCGAAGTCACTGAGCGGGAGCGTTCTGTGCTGTTGAATCAGACAATTAACGAAGGCAAAAAACCGGAGATTGCAGAAAAAATCGTTGCCGGCCGCATGGCCAAATTTTACAAGGAAATATGTCTATTGGAGCAACCTTTTGTCAAGGATCCGGATATCAGCGTTCAAGATTTAATTAAGCAAAAGGTAGCTCAATTTGGCGAGAATATCACCATTCGCCGGTTTGCACGCTTCGCCATGGGTGAAGGACTAGAAAAGCGGGAAGACGATTTTGCTGCCGAAGTGGCGAAGATGCAAAAACAGTAATTAGGAGCACGTAAGTGCTCTTTTTTCTGAAAAGAAGGGATTGCAACAAAAACGTCGAAATTAAAATTGGAGGGAAAGTAAGTGGGGGTTATATATAAGCGAGTTGTCTTGAAACTCAGCGGCGAAGCTCTTTCCGGGGCCAAGGGGTTTGGAATCGACGGAAATGTTATCCGGGAGACCAGCAAACAGATTAAACAGCTGACAGACATGGGCGTTGAGGTTGCCTGTGTTGTTGGTGGAGGGAATATCTGGCGCGGTGCAACAGCACGTCATGAAGGAATGGACCGGGCTACAGCCGATTATATGGGTATGCTGGCTACGGTTATCAATGGACTCGCTCTGCAAGATGCTCTTGAAAATTGTGGAGTCATCACACGGACACAGACTGCAATTGAGATGCGCCAAGTGGCTGAGCCATACATACGTCGCCGCGCTATCCGACATCTGGAGCGGGGCCGGGTTGTGATTTTTGCCGCAGGAACTGGTAATCCCTATTTTTCTACGGACACCACAGCTGCTTTAAGAGCGGCCGAAATTGAAGCCGATGCAATCCTTATGGCCAAGGGTAATGTCGACGGAGTCTATGATAAAGATCCCCTGAAAGAACCAGACGCCAAGTTCTTCCCGGAACTGACCTATATCGAAGTTTTAAAGCTAGGACTTGGCGTTATGGATGCTACTGCCGCTTCACTTTGCATGGATAATAAAATCCCGATTATCGTATTTTCGATGGCTGAAGACGGCAATATTGTCAAAGCTGTTTGCGGTGATAAAATAGGTACAATAATAAGGGGGTAGAAAGGTGTTAACTGAGATTTACAGCGAAACTGAATCTAGAATGGCCAAGGCAATTATCGCGCTAAAAAATGATTTTAACAGCGTCCGGGCCGGTAGGGCGAATCCAGCGTTGTTAGATCGGTTGGTGGTTGAATATTATGGAGTGCCGACGCCAATAAAACAAATGGCCAATGTTTCGGCTCCGGAACCCCGGCTCTTGGTGATACAGCCCTGGGACAAGACATCACTGCCTGATATCGAAAAGGCGATTCAAAAGTCTGACCTTGGTCTCACTCCCAACAATGACGGCAGCATCATTCGTCTAGCAATCCCCCAATTAACTGAAGAGCGACGGAGTGAATTGGTACGCGTTGTCCGTAAGAAAGCTGAAGATGGACGTGTATCAGTGCGTAACATTCGCCGCGACGCCAATGATATGATTAAAGACCTTGGTAAAGAAGGGGAAATTACTGAAGACGAGGAGAGAAAGGGTCAGGAACAGATCCAAAAGATTACCGACGACTTTATCAATCAGGTCGATGACCTCCTGGCAAAAAAAGAAGCCGAAATCATGGAGGTATAAACGCCCCCTTTGGGGCGTTCTTCACTGAGGGGGGAAGCTGATGTTTGGCAAATGGTTTTTGGCAAAGCGCAGACACAAGCTGCGGAAGGATAAAATTCCACGCCATATCGCGATAATAATGGATGGTAACGGCCGCTGGGCACGGCGCCGGGGGCTGCCCCGGGTAGCGGGCCATAAAGCGGGCATGGATGCAATTCAACGTTGTCTCGAGGGAATGCGCTCATTGGATGTAAGGTATTTAACCCTCTATGCCTTCTCCACTGAGAATTGGCGACGCCCCCGGACCGAAGTGGATTTCCTGATGGATTTACCCAAACAGTTTATTGGACAAGAGTTGGACACACTAACTAAAAACAACATTCGCCTTGGAGTTATTGGCGATTTAGATGGTCTACCACAACATACCCGGGAAGCTATTTGTCATGGAATAGAAAAGACCAGAGACAATGATGGACTTTTTTTAAACTTTGCGCTTAATTACGGGGGGAGGGATGACTTGGTCAGGGCGGCTCAGATAATCGCCCGCCAGGTCGCTGCCGGTGAACTGAGCCCCGACCTGATAGACAAAGAATCACTGTCTGCAGCCCTTTACACCAGAGGTATTCCCGATCCTGATTTGGTGATACGGACAAGCGGTGAAGTCCGAATCAGTAATTTTATGCTTTGGCAGATTGCTTACTCAGAATTATGTTTTGTTGACTGTTTTTGGCCAGATTTTGACGAGGAGCATCTGCTGCGGGCCGTTGAAACGTTCCAGCGCCGCAATCGTCGCTTCGGCGGGGTCTAAGGAGGACATATGCGAGCAAGAATTATAACAGCTGCACTTGGGTTGCCACTGGTATTGGCAGCGGTGTATCTGGGAACTTGGTATTTTTTTATTGCAATTGGTATAGTGACTGTGTTGGCTCTGTATGAATTTTCTACGCTGTTTTATGTGAAAAAGGCATGGCTTTGGAGCCTTGCTCTGACGTTACCCTGGTATTTGAATCTTGCCGTCGATGGACTGATTTCTGCGGACGTCTATCTGCTGCTTTATCTGACAGTTGTTCCAATAGTGGTGCTGGTTCTACTCAACAAGACACTGAAAATTCCCCAGGGACTGGCGCTTATTTTCGGCGGCCTCTATATCCCGATGTTGCTATCGACTTTAGTGTTGATTCGTCAGTTGAACAACGGGCTTGCCTTGGTGTTTGCGGTGCTCTTTCTCACTTGGGGAACCGATACAGGGGCATACTTTATCGGTAAAGCCTTTGGCAAAGCAAAGCTTGCGCCAATGATTTCTCCCAATAAGTCCTGGGCAGGCGCAATTGGTGGTCTCGGCGCCGCTGTGATTATTGCCTTTGTATTTGGAATACTAACAGATGCCAATCTTTATGGTATAATTGCCTGGGGCTTTGTTGTGTCGACCGCTGGCCAACTGGGTGACCTTTGTGAATCGGCAATTAAGCGGTTCGCAGGCATTAAAGATTCAGGCAACTTGCTGCCTGGGCATGGTGGATTTTATGACCGGATCGACAGTTTGTTGTTTACATCGGCAATCAGTTATATCTTCTTTACGGTGGGTATATAGATATATGAAGCGGATTGCAATTCTTGGTTCAACTGGATCGGTGGGCAAACAGACATGTGCTGTCCTATCGCGATATCCCGATAAATATCGAGTGGAGATTCTGGTTGCCCGGCAAAGCGTAGATGTTATCGAACAGCAAATCAAAGAATTTTCTCCCCGTTGGGTCGTGTTAACCGAACCTGCGGCGGCACATGCATTAAAGAACAGAATTTCCCACCTCGATAATGTTGAGATTCTATCGGGAGTTCAGGCGGTTATTCAAGTGCTAGAACACGTACGCCCTGATCTCTTGGTGGCAGCTATGGTTGGCAGCTCCGGGTTGTTGCCGGTTGTCAAGGCGATCGAGTATGGAATTGATATTGCCCTGGCTAACAAAGAAGTTTTGGTAATGGCGGGGGCATTAATTAATCGGTTACGTCGTAAACACAATGTCCGGATTCTGCCCTTGGACAGCGAACACTCTGCTATTTTTCAGTGTTTGTCCGGAACCCAGCATCAGGACCTTAAGCGGATTGTACTAACCGCATCCGGCGGCCCCTTCCGGGGGCGGACAGTCAGAGAACTGAAAGCAGTAACGCCCGCTGAAGCGGTGGCCCATCCCAACTGGTCGATGGGCGCAAAAATTTCCGTTGATTCGGCAACGCTAATGAATAAGGGTTTGGAAGTGATTGAAGCTCATTGGTTGTTTGGCGTGCATGTGGACCAAATTAAAGTATTGGTTCACCCGCAAAGCATAGTTCACTCGATGGTTGAGTTTAAAGACGGGTCGGTGCTGGCGCAATTGGGTGTTCCTTCTATGGAATTGCCAATTCAGTTGGCGTTGTCTTGGCCTGAGCGTTGGTCAAGTCCGGATGAGTATTTTGTTGACTGGCTAAATCTGCCATCCTTGACTTTTGAGGCGCCGGACAACGAAACATTTCCCTGTCTGAATCTAGCATATCAGGCCTTAAGAGCCGGTGGTAATGCGCCAACTGTGCTGAGCGTTGCCAATGACATCTGTGTGGAGGCATTCTTGGAAACCAGGTTGGAATTTTTAATGATTCCACAAGTTATCGAAATGGCACTGGCGTCGGTTCCCCATCGGGAAGCGTTGGAATTAGATGAAATACTGACTTCGGTTGCGGCGACAAAGGAGATTGTGCCCGGAGTTATTAATAATATGAGGTGATTTTTTATGACTGTTTTGGTGGCAATGATTGTTTTCGGTGTCATCATTTTAGTACATGAGTTGGGGCATTTTTTGGCCGCCCGGCGAGTTGGCATTGATGTCGAGGAATTTGCAATCGGTTTTGGGCCGAAGTTGTTCGGCTTTAAGCCCGGGGCAACTCAATACTCTGTACGGTTGCTCCCCCTGGGGGGCTACGTGCGCATGCTGGGTGAAGAAGAAGATTTATATACCGAAAACCCTGGCAGCTATCAAAACAAAACTCCGCTCCAGAGGATGTTTGTTATCGCCGCCGGTCCGGTAATGAATTTTGTCTTAGCGCTGGTGCTGTTTATGGTTATTTTCGGCGCCTTTGGCATTTACGTCAATGAACCGCTGATAGGCAGCGTTACTCCGGGCCTGCCGGCCGCCGAAAGTGGCTTGCAACCGGGTGACAGAATACTGAGCATGAATGGCACAGAACCGGAAACCTGGACTGATCTGCAGCAATATATTCATGGTAGTGATGGTCAACCAATAAACATGACTGTTCAAAGGGATGCACAGATGGTTGAGCTAACTGTCGTTCCCCGGGATGCCGGCGAATTTTACGAAATTGGCATTGGGATGTCAAGTCGTCGCTTACCGGTCTTGGAAAGTATAAAAAGAGGGTTTCAGGAGACTTACTACCTGACCCTGGCAATTTTTGAAAGTATAGTTATGATTTTTACCAGGCAAATTCCTGCAGAAGATATTGCCGGTCCGATTGGAATAGTCCACTTTATTGGTCAGGCAGCACGCGCTGGTATCATTAACGTGCTCTCCCTGGCCGCTCTAATCAGCGTCAATCTTGGTATTTTCAATCTTCTGCCAATCCCCGCCTTGGATGGCAGCAAATTGGTCATCCTTGGGGTAGAGCTTGTGCGGCGCAAGCCGCTGGACCCCCATAAGGAAAACCTGGTCCATTTGGTCGGATTTGCCCTATTAATCTCACTGATGATTTTTGTTATGTATCAAGATATTCTCCGGATATTAAATATGTAGGTGAGGGACTTGCTTAAGCGTAGAAAAACACGCCGTGTCCGGATTGGTAGTTTGTATATTGGCTCCACAGAGCCGGTCTTGATCCAATCAATGACCAATACGGATACAGGTGATATTAATGCAACTATAGATCAAATTCGGGCACTGACAGAGGCCGGCTGCGAAGCGGTGCGCATTGCTGTGCCAGATAAACGTGTCGTTGGTGGCCTTACCCGAATAAAAGCTGCCGCCACAGTACCTTTAATTGCAGACATTCATTTTGACCTTTCATTGGCTCTCGACGCGTTGGCGGCCGGTTTCGATAAGCTGCGTATTAATCCCGGCACATTGGGAAATTCTCGCCTTTTGCGGGAAGTTGCTAGAGCTGCAGTTGACCAAGATGTCTCGATTCGAGTAGGTGTAAACTCCGGCTCCATACATCGTGGCTATGCAAATTTGCCCATGCATGAGGCACTGGCCAAAAGTGCTGAATATTACTGCCAACAGTTGGAGTCCTTTGGCTGTCATAACTTAGTCGTATCGCTTAAGTCGTCCTCGGTGGAACAGACAGTGCTGGCCACGCGACTATTTGCCGCCAGCTCAGACTATCCATTGCACCTGGGGGTAACGGAGGCCGGAACATTATCCGGCAGCGTAATTAAATCGTCCATTGGCATCGGTACGCTCCTGGTGGACGGCATCGGCGATACAATTCGGGTTTCTGTCACCGGTTCTCCGCTGGAAGAAATTCCGATTGCCCGTGGCATTCTACGGTCGCTTAATTTACGTCCGGGATCGGAGCTGGTAAGTTGCCCCACCTGCGGGCGCTGCAGTTTTCCTTTGGCGGAGGCGGCCCAGCAAGTGGAGGAGCGCCTGAATAAGAACAACTGCCAGTTGAAGGTCGCAGTCATGGGATGCGCGGTAAATGGCCCCGGTGAGGCCAAAGAAGCCGATTTGGGGATTGCTTTCGGCCCGCACAAGGGAGTGCTGTTTGCAAAAGGAGAGGTTGTAAAGACAATGCCCAACTCCAAACTGGTCAAAGAATTGCTGACCAGAATCGAGCATGTTTGTAAGGGCGATCAGGAGAGGAGGGACTGAAATGAAAGTTGCTGCCATCGTTCCTGCATATAATGAAGAAAATACGATTGCTGCAGTTGTCAAAGTTTTGTTGGCTTCAACCCTGATTGACCAGACTATTGTTGTCAGTGACGGCTCAACTGACAATACCGCAACCATTGCCTCCCGGTTGGGGGCGTTGGTGGTTAATCTGCCGGAAAACGTCGGCAAAGGCGGGGCAATGATGGCCGGCATCAAACAGACTGACGCGGATTACATAATGTTTTTAGATGCTGATTTAATCGGGTTGCAGAAGCGCCATATCGAGGAATTACTTGCGCCTGTTATCGAAGGTAATAACGATATGTCTCTGGGGGTTTTTAAGAAAGGCCGACGGACAACCGATCTCGCTCAAAAAGTTGCCCCTTACTTAAGCGGTCAGCGAGTGATTTGTTCACGTTTATTAAAGTCAATGCCAGATATTGATATTGCCCGTTTCGGTGTGGAGTTGGCGTTGACCCGCTATGTTGAAGAGCATGAAATTCGCTATGAGGTTGTTGAGCTTGATGACTTGAGTCATGTAATGAAAGAAGAAAAGCTGGGTTTTTGGAAAGGGTTTCGCGCCCGTTTAAAAATGTACTGGGAGATTTTAGCTTACCTCTTGAAAAACTAAGCCAGAGGTGATGTAAGTGCTGGCAACGATTGTTATTCGACTGCTCTTTTCCGTTATGTTGGGCAGTGTAATTGGTCTGGAACGGGAGATTAATAATCATCCCGCTGGTTTCCGCACCCACGTTCTTGTCTGTGTAGGGGCATCCTTGTTTACGCTGCTCTCCATTACTGCCTTCGATAATTCAGACTCTGCCCGGGTCGCGGCGCAGATTGTCAGCGGCATCGGCTTCCTGGGTGCTGGAACAATTATGCGTGAAGGAACATCTATTCGCGGACTGACCACCGCGGCCAGTCTCTGGGCTGTGGCCGGTGTGGGCATGGCCGTGGGCAGTGGTCAATATATCGCTGCTCTGCTGACCGCAGCCCTGATTGTGGTAGTACTGTGGTTGTTCAATAATCTCGAGCTGCGCTTGTTGCAGCGTCAGTATTTTTATCTTTCGCTTGTTATATCCGATGAGCCGGGGCAGCTGGCGAGGGTGAGTGCCGCCCTGGGGGAGATGGGTGTTTCGATAAAGTCAATTCAGATTGCGCAGAAAGCTGAGGAAAGGGCTCAGCTTGACATTGGCATCAAAATTCCCGCCCCCCTGAATATTCAAGATATGATTAATCGTTTGACTGAGATTGAAGGCGTATTCACCATCAAGTTCGAGGAGAACTGATTTTTAATTCCTTGCTCCCAGAAAAAGGCTATGGTATAATATCTTGAAGGAGTGGGGCAGCCCACTCTTTATACTTAACATAAAGAGAGGTTTTATCATGGATAAGAAAATCACGGAGTTAATCTGTGATCTCCTACCCGAGGACATGGAGCTGGTTGAACTGAAATTCAATCGAGGCCCTAAACTCCATATAGAAGTCTTGCTGGATAACGAAGGGGGTATTTCTTTCGACGATTTAACTAAGGTCAATCAACGCCTTGGCGCCCGTTTGGAAGAATTGGACCTTATTCCCGACCCCTACATTCTGGAAGTAGCTTCAGCCGGACTGGAACGGCCGCTGACTCGTCCGGAACATTTTGTCCGTTTTCAAGGCAAGAAAGTTAAAGTCAAGCTCATCAAGCCCGCGAAACATGTTGAAGGTATCATTCGCGCCGCCGACGATAACCAGGTTGAACTTGAGTGTAAGGGAGAGATTATCAAATTTGACTACAATAATATCAAAAACGCCCGTCTGGTTTTTGAGTTCTAAAGGAGGTAGCTTTGATGGATGTTTCTGAGTTTGTTGAAGCTCTAGAGCAGTTACATTCAGACCGCAAGATACCCAAGGAAGTTCTGTTTGACGCTGTGGAAGCGGCACTGGTCTCGGCATACAAAAAAAATTTTGGGCAGTCACAGAATGTCCGTGTTGAACTAAATCGCGAGAGCGGGAAGATCCTTGTTTTTGCGCAGAAAGAAGTTGTTGAGAACCTAGAGAACCCTCAGGAAGAAATCTCTGTTGCGGATGCAAGAAAAATTAACCCGCTATACAATGCTGGTGATATCGCAGAAGTCGAGGTTACCCCGAAAAATTTTGGTCGCATTGCTGCACAAGCCGCCAAGCAGGTTGTAATTCAAAAAATTCGCGAGGCAGAGCGGGACACTATCTATGAAGAATTTGCCAATCGAGAGTCGGAAGTAGTATACGGAACAGTTCAGAGTATTGAATTAGGTAACGTATATATTAACCTGGGGCGGACCGAGGCAATCCTGCCACCCACCGAACACCTGCCTGGAGAGACGTACAAGCCCGGCGAAACCCGGGTTAAGGTCTACGTGCTGGAAGTAAAGAATACTTCCAAAGGTCCCCAGGTTTTTGTTTCCCGGACTCATCCCGGTTTGATTAAGCGTCTTTTTGAGCTGGAAGTTGCTGAAATACAAGATGGCACCGTTGAAATCAAATCTGTTTCTCGAGAGGCCGGGCATCGTTCCAAAATTGCTGTTTGGTCTGCTGACCCCAATGTTGACCCCGTTGGAGCCTGTGTCGGCCAAAGGGGGCAAAGGGTGCAGGCGGTGGTAGGTGATCTCCAGGGGGAAAAGATTGACATCGTTCGTTGGAGCGAAGATCCTCGGGTATATGTGTCCAACGCCCTTAGTCCGGCCAAGGTTTCAGACGTGAATATTGATGAGGAGCAGAAGGTGGCGCAAATTATAGTCCCCGACAATCAATTGTCGCTGGCGATAGGCAAAGAAGGTCAGAACGCCCGCCTAGCGGCCAAATTAACAGGCTGGAAAATTGATATAAAAAGCGAGTCACAAATGGAAGCCATGGGAGTTGAGGCAATTGCCGAGGAATAAGCGGATTCCCATGCGGCAGTGTATTAGCTGCCGCACTCAAAGACCCAAGCAAGAACTAATTAGGATAGTCCGGACACCTGCAAATACTCTAGCTCTAGATACAAAGGGAAAAATGGCAGGCAGAGGCGCCTATCTGTGCCCGGGCAGCACCTGTCTGGAGAAGGCCCTTAAACGTAATCTAATAAAGAAGCATCTAGAGATAGCCCCTGATGCCGAAACCACAGCCAGTTTATTGACCGTTGCCAATGAGTGTCCAGAAGATTAAAGCCATGCTGGGATTCGCCCAGCGTGCCGGGAAAATAGTTGCCGGTAACAATTTGGTTTTGCAGGCAATCAGTCGTCCCAAACCAAAGGGGTTGGTTTTGGTCGCTGACAATGCTTTGACGCCAACAGGCCAGGCCTTGATTGACAAATGTCGGGCTCGCGGTGTTCCGGTTTTCCGTGTTCCGTTGGAAATGGATGCCCTTGGTCAAGCGATAGGTAAAAACAGGCGTGGCTATGTCTATGTGGATGACCCCGGATTTGCTGCACGAATCACAGAGTTATTAAAGGAAGTTGAGGTGTTGCCTTTTGAGTAAGATAAGAATTTATGAATTGGCCCGGGACCTGAATCTCGACAGCAAAAAAATAGTCGGTCTGGCAACTGAGCTAGGCATGGACGTCAAAAACCATATGAGCAATCTTGAACCCCAACAGGTGGAAGTAATCAAGCAAAAACTTAACGCCAAAGGGGACTCCAATGAGCAAGCTCCAAAAGCGTCAAAGAGTAAGCCGACTCAAAAGCCGCCTGCCCAAAGCGGCAAAAAGGAGGTCGCCCAGGCTAAACCGATCCAACTTTATGCCAGGCCTTATACGGTGGCAGAACTCGAGAAACTGGTAAACATTCCTAGCACCAGGATGATAAAGGCCCTGATTGGTTTAGGTGTGATGGCCAATGTCAACCAATCGCTGGATTCTGAAACTGTCGAGATTCTTTTGGCGCAGTTGAGTGTCGAATATGAAATAATCCCAGAGCCAAAGACTGAAAGCGACGATTCTATTGAAGAAATAACCGGCGACCTGGAAACGCGCCCACCGGTGGTTACAGTGCTTGGCCATGTCGACCATGGAAAAACAAGCTTGCTGGATGCGATGCGACACGCCAATGTCACAGCCAGTGAGGCGGGTGGAATCACTCAGCATATTGGCGCCTATCAAGTCGAGCATGAGGACAAAAAAATTGTCTTCCTTGATACGCCCGGGCATGAGGCATTTACTTCAATGCGGGCCCGTGGTGCTAAGGTCACCGACATTGCGATATTGGTTGTCGCGGCAGATGAAGGGGTTAAGCCCCAAACAATCGAAGCTCTGAATCATGCAAAAGCCGCAGGCGTTCCTGTAATCGTCGCTCTGAATAAAATGGATAAACCAGGGGCAAACCCTGACCGGGTCAAGCAGCAGCTGTCACAATATGACTTGGCGCCTGAGGACTGGGGTGGCGACACAATTTATGTTGAGGTTTCGGCCCAGACCGGCGACGGAATTGATCAGCTCCTGGAAATGATCCTGCTGGTGGCCGAAATGTCTGAACTCCAGGCGGTCAGCGAATGTAGAGCTAGGGGCACTATCATCGAAGCTAAGTTGGATAAAGGTCGGGGTCCGGTTGCAACAGTGCTTTTGCAACACGGCACGCTGCGGGTAGGCGACCCGGTTTTCAGCGGCTCGGCATATGGTAAGATTCGGGCGATGTTTGACGACAAAGGTCAACGAGTCATCAGTGCCGGCCCTGCAATGCCGGTTGAAATCTGGGGCCTTTCCGACGTGCCCGAAGCAGGCGCTTTGCTGGAGTGTGCTCCCGATGAAAAAACCGCGCGTCAATGCGCTGAAAAACAAAGTTCCCAGGCCCGGGACGCAGAATTAGCTCCCAAATCTGCGATGTCCCTCGACGATGTATTTAAACAAATGGAGCAGGGAGAAGTTCGAGAACTGAACCTTTTGATAAAAAGTGATGTTCAGGGTACAACCGAAGCCCTGAAACAGGCGCTGTCCAAAATTCAGGAAGAAGATATTAAAGTAAACATTATTCATGACGGCGTCGGCGCCATAAACTCATCTGATATTATGTTGGCATCGGCATCCAACGCCATTATCATCGGGTTTAATGTTCGTCCGGACGCGGCCGCCTCCCGTCTGGCTGAAGAAGAAAAGATTGAAATTCGACTATATCGAATTATCTATGAGGTTATCGAAGATGTCAAAGCTGCGCTCAAAGGATTACTTGACCCCGAATTTGAGGAATCTGTAATCGGCAGGGCTGAGGTCAGGAACCTGTTTAAGTTTTCCAAACTGGGTACCATTGCCGGCAGCTACGTTACCGATGGCAAATTAGTTAGTTCGGCGTTGGTGCGTCTGATTCGGGACGGAGTTGTAATCTATGAAGGCAAATTGTCTTCACTGAAACGATTCAAAGATGATGTCAAAGAGGTAAACTCTGGTTATGAGTGCGGGATAACCCTGGAAAATTTCCAGGATATTAAAGAAGGCGACATCATTGAAGGTTATGTAATGAAACAAAAATAACCGGAGGGCTCAAGATGAATAGAACCAGGGCCAAAAAAATGGCTGAAATCGTCAAAGAAGAAGTTAGTGAAATTATCGCTGGAAAGCTGAAAGATCCGCATTTGGGGTTTGTAACCATCACCAGTGTTGATGTAACCAATGACCTGCGGTATTGTAAGCTCTATGTCAGCGTCCTGGGTTCAGAAACTGAAAGGACCAATTCTTTCAAGGCTCTGGAAAAGGCCACTGGTTTTATACGCAGTGAACTTGGCGCCAGAATTCGGGTGCGCCATGTTCCGGAAATTAAGTTTGTTCTGGACCAGTCGGCTTCTCACCAGGAAAAAATCAATGAACTTCTGCAAAAGTTGCACAGTGGAGCAGAAAATGACCGTTCGGATTGAGGAGATGCAGGCAATCAGGGAACGCCTGCTGCGGTGTCGTCAGGTATACGTCTTAAGTCACCCTAACCCTGATGGCGACAGCATCGGTTCCACTGTCGGCCTGTGCCGTTTGTTATTGGCTGCCGGAGTGGAGGCAATACCGGTTATTCCCCAGCCGGTCCCTGAAAAATTTCTATTTCTTTTGTCAGGACTGCATTGGCTGCCAGGTCCCCTTGACGTGACTGGCAAAGAAGTCGTGGTTCTTGACAGCAGTGACTGCGCACGACTGGCTGAACACGGCTAGTCGCTATCCGGTACTGACTTTGTGATTAATATCGATCACCATCAAAACAATCAGCAATTCGGCAATCTTAACTTGATTGACACAACAGCAGCTGCCACCGGTCTGTTGGTTTTTGAACTCTTCGCTGATTTCAATATGTTTGACGTGCCGATTGCAACGGCGTTGTTCACTGCTCTCTACACCGATACCGGGCGTTTTAGTTATGCCAATACCGACAGCCGCGCGCTGTCGGCCGCTGCCCGCCTGGTTGCTTTAGGGGCCAATCCTAGTTCTGTTTACCGGGCTGTTTATGAAACAAGAAGTATCGGTTATTATAAGTTTTTGGCTGTGGTTTTGGACAAGATTAGTCTGCAGTCTGACGGAAGACTGGCAATTTTGGTACTGCCTCAGACCTTAATCCACCAATTTCAACTGCAGCCTTGGGAGTATGATGATTTGATTGACTATCCCCGCAGCCTTCAAGGTGTGGAGATAGCGGTCGTTGCCAGGGAAGAGGACGATCGGATTCGGGTGTCCTTGCGATCCAAAGGTGATTTTGACGTGTCCAAAATCGCAGGTGTTTTTGGTGGCGGCGGTCATGTCAATGCTGCCGGAGCCAGCTTGAAACCGCCAATGGACAGTGCCCTAAAACAGTTGGAGAGTTGTTTGCTGAAGGAGCTCAACGGGCGATGAATGGGTTTTTGGCGCTAAACAAACCGGAAGGAATTAGTTCCCACCAGGCAGTGGGCAGAATACGTCGGCTTTGCGGAGTCAAAAAAGTCGGGCATACTGGTACTTTAGACCCCGCCGCCGGTGGCCTTCTACTTGTTGCCATTGGCAAGGCTACACGGCTCAGTGAGTATTTCCTTGATAGCACAAAGGCCTACCGGGCGGTTGTTCATTTTGGCTCGGCGACAGATACTTATGACCGGGAGGGCAATGTTCAACGCAGTGTCAGCGATTTTCTGCTCTCGCGGGCTCAAATAAACGCCGCACTCTCAATGTTTCAAGGGGAAATAATGCAGAAACCACCTGCCGCTTCTGCTCTAAAAGTGCAGGGCAAGCGGGCATACGAACTATTTCGCTCCGGCCAGACTCCTGATTTACCCCCTCGGAAGGTGACAATCTATGATTTGCAAGTTGTCAGCGCTCCCAAATTGATTAAACCTGAGTCGCCTCAGCTTGTTCTAGATATTGAGTGTTCCAAAGGCACATATATTCGCTCGCTGGCTAATGATTTGGGGGACGCCGTCAAATGTCCCGCTCATCTCGCCGGTCTTTTGCGTACCAAAATTGGTAGCATTTCATTGGCACAGGCGGTAGAACTTGACGATTTGGACCGGGAGACGATTCAGGCTAACATGCTGGATATGGCTGTGGCGGTTACAAACCTTCCTCGATTGAAAGTAGGTGAAACTACCGGGCAACGTATCGCCCATGGTCTGAAGTTTAAAAACGAATCTATCAAGGCCGGACCGGTTGCTTTGTTCTGTAATCAGCAGCTGATTGGAATCGGTGATATAGAAAATTATTTGGTAAGGCCGGTTAAAGTTTTGGTTTAGGAGTGGTAGCGGTGGAGATATATTTTGATTACAGACAGGTTCCTGCAACTGACAGCACTGTTACCCTGGGAAACTTCGATGGCTTTCACAAAGGGCATCAGGAAATCGTAGAGCGCACTGTGGAAACAGCGCTTAAAAATGAAACACGTTCTTTGGCGATGACTTTTCATCCCCACCCCAGGCAATTATTCTCCGGAGATCTTTCGCTACTTACGCCTCTGGAGTCCAAGATTCGTCTGTTTAAGCAGACAGGGATAGATGTTATGTTGGTGCAGCCCTTCACAAAACAATTTTCTGCTTTATCGCCGGAAGATTTTATCAAAACCGTGCTTGTTGACCACCTCCAGACTCGCCATGTTATTGTGGGGTATGACTATTGTTTTGGTAAGTCGGGTAGCGGCAATCACCGGTTGTTTTCGGCACAGGGCAGCAAGTATGGTTATGCTACAGATGTTGTCAGCGCGATAAAATACGATGATGAAATCATCAGTAGCACTGCAATCCGCAAATATTTGGCCGCCGGGGAGTTGGAGATTGTGGCCAGGTATATGGGGAGACCGTACTTTTTAGAGGGTAAAGTAGAGTTTGGCGCCGGCCGGGGAACACGGCTGGGCTTCCCCACAGCCAATATATATCCAAAAAAGTTTTCAGCTTTGCCGGCCTTTGGTGTCTATTTGGTCCGGATAAGCGGGGCAACCACTGCCCCCCACTGGGGAGTGGCAAATATCGGGCATCGTCCTACTTTTTCCGGTGATAATACATCCTTGGAAGCGTATCTGTTTAACTTTGACGGTAATCTTTATGGCAAGAAGCTAACCGTGGAATTTTATAAGCAAATTCGTGAAGAACGTTCTTTCTCTGATTCCCGAGAATTGATTCAGCAGATTGCTGCCGACATAGAAACTGCGAAAGCTTTACTTAAAAATGACAATATGCTAAAATGACAACGGATTAACCTTTGGCTCTGAAATTCGCTGACCTCGACGGTTTCTGGGCCTTTGGCGTTTCCAAAACAATGGAGGTGAATTTATTTTGTCGCTGAATACCGAACGCAAGCAGGAAATCATCGGTTCTTTCAAAGCTCATGACGGTGATACCGGTTCTCCAGAAGTGCAAATTGCCCTTCTTACCGAACGGATTAATCATTTAACCGGTCACCTTAAAGAGCACAAGAAAGACCACCACTCCCGGCGCGGACTGTTGAAAATGGTCGGGCGCAGGCGCTCTTTGCTCAACTATCTGAAAAAAGTTGATGTAAATCGTTATCGGGAAATTCTTGACAAACTTAATCTGCGTAAATAAAAGCGGGGAGACCCGCTTTTATTTGAATTAACCTGAAAGGAGGAAATTGCTTGAGAAGAGAATTTGATTTTTCCGGTCGGACTTTAGTTGTCGAGCTCGATAAGTATGCCAAACAGGCCAATGGCGCTGTCATGGTCCGATATGGAGAGACGACCACCGTGGTCACCGCCACAGCTTCAAAACAGCCCCGGGAAGGTATTGACTTTTTTCCTTTAACGGTGGATTACGAAGAAAGGATGTACTCGGTGGGTAAGATTCCCGGCGGGTTTATCAAAAGGGAGGGCCGGCCTACCGAGAAGGCGATTCTAGCAGCCCGCTTGACTGACAGGCCATTGCGTCCGCTATTTCCTGACGGCTTTAGGAATGCCGTTCATATCGTAGCCACAGTGATGAGTGTGGACCAGGATAATCCACCAGAAATTGCTGCGATTAATGGAGCTTCAATTGCCCTTTCCATTTCGGATATCCCCTTTGCCGGACCGGTTGGCGCAGTGATGATTGGCTATGTTGATGACAAATTGGTGGTCAATCCTACTCAAGAGCAGCGGGAAGCCAGCAAGTTGAACCTGATTGTGGCCGGTACAGCCGATGCGATTATGATGGTGGAAGCAGGTGCCCACGAGGTCAGTCAGGAAATTGTCGTTGACGCGCTTCTGCTGGCTCATCAAGAAATTCAGAAACTGGTTGAGTTTCAAAACAAACTGGTTGCGGAATTCGGCAAGCCAAAAATGGAAGTGACATTGAAAGCGATTCCCGAAGAAATTAGCAAGGCTGTTGAGGAGTTCGCTCATGATGAGTTGCATCAGGCGCTGACCATCAACGATAAGTTAGCGCGGGAGAATAGGATCGACGAAATCCAGGCTGATTTTCTGGCTCAGTATGAAGAAGATCCTGAGGTTGCCCCATTAGCCAAATCTGCGTTTTACAATTTCCTGAAGTCTGTAATGCGCAAACGAATCCTCACCCAGCAACTGCGACCCGATGGTCGTGGACCTGAGGAAATTCGTCCCATATCCAGCGAGGTGGCTGTTCTGCCCCGCACCCATGGCTCGGGACTATTCACCCGCGGCCAGACACAGGTACTGAATGCATGCACTTTAGGTGTGATGGGCGATGTGCAGATTCTAGACGGCTTGGGATTGGAAGAATCCAAACGGTTTATCCATCACTATAATTTCCCGCCGTTTAGCGTCGGTGAAGCCGGCTTTATGCGTGGTCCCGGCCGCCGGGAAATCGGACACGGCGCATTGGCGGAACGAGCTTTGGAGCCGATGATTCCCAGTGAAGAAGATTTCCCTTACACAATTCGACTGGTATCCGAGGTTTTGGAATCCAACGGCTCGACATCAATGGCCAGCGTATGTGCCGGGACATTGGCAATGATGGACGCCGGCGTTCCACTGAAAGCACCTGTGGCAGGTATCGCCATGGGGTTGATTAAAGAGAATGACGACTATGAAATCCTCACCGATATTCAGGGGATGGAAGACTTTATGGGTGATATGGACTTCAAAGTCGCTGGGACCCGTAAAGGCATCACCGCCCTGCAAATGGATATCAAAGTTCACGGTCTGAACAGGGAGATCCTATCCCGGGCACTTGGCCAGGCAGTCGCAGCTTATAATTCAATACTGGACAAAATAACCGCAGTGATTTCCGAACCCCGGGCAGAACTTTCGCCGTATGCTCCCAGAATTATTATCTTGAAGATTTCTGCCGACAAGATACGCGAGGTAATCGGACCTGGTGGCAAAACAGTAAATAAGATCATTGAAGAGACCGGCGTCAAGATTGATATTGAAAACGACGGCACCATTTACATTGCCTCTGTCGATCAAGCTGCTGGCGCCCGCGCTAAGGAGATCATCGAAGAACTGGTGAAGGAAGTTGAACCAGGCGAGGTTTACATGGGCAAGGTAACGCGAGTGGAGCGGTACGGTGCCTTTGTCGAAGTTCTTCCTGGCAAAGAGGGATTGGTTCACATTTCACAACTGGCACGCAAACGGGTTGCAAAAACCGAAGACGTTGTCAAGGTTGGTGATTTTATCGAGGTCAAGGTCACCGATATTGACGACAAAGGCAGAATCAATCTTTCCCATAAAGTTTTGCTGCCTCCAGAAGAAAACGAGGACGGCCAAAACAAGAAAGACCATAAATAAAAGCAGCACTCAGGCTGCTTTTTTATTTTGAGAAAAAAAGACATAAGTTTAATTAGCTAACTGTACATATAATATGGGGAGGTGTGAAGTATGCGGGTGTTTTGGGTGCTCAGGGCTAAAACCCTGTTATTTGGCTTGATGGCGGCCTTTATGTTGCTCTTGATTTTATACTCGTGGAACACAGCCGCCCAGACAGTTTTTCCCTGGGGAAGAAATAATGTCTATTTCATGGGACATAGCATTGACCCAAAAGAACCTGGCTTGGAGGAACTGGTGCGGGAGTTGACAGCCGGTCTCGACCAACCGCCGCTGTCTGCTGCCTATGATGAGGTCAATGAAGCGGTAATTCCGGAAATAAACGGGTTTGAGATAGTATTGGACGAAACGGTTGAGCGGATAAAGTCAGCGCGGAAAGGGAGTACTGTTACTCCGGTCTGGCGCGAAACGGCTCCCGAACAGCGAATCGGAGATTTTGCCGAGCTGCCGATTTATGCAGGTAATCCGATTCGGAACCAGGTCGCGCTGGTTGTAAATGTGTCCTGGGGGAACGAATACTTGCTGGAAATGTTAGATATTTTTGCAGAAGAAGCGGTTAACGCCAGTTTTTTCCTGGTCGGTCGCTGGGCTGAGGAAAATCCCGACCTGGTGACAATGCTCGTTGAGGCGGGACATGAACTGGGTAACCATGGCTATTCTGACCCACATATGAAAGATCTGTCTACTGAGGCAATTCAGGAAGAAATCCGCCGGACCAACGAAATAATTACTGAAATGACTGGTGGGATACCGCAGTGGTTCAGTCCGCCCTATGGCGAAAAAGAATCAAAAATTTTCGCAACTGCTGCCGACATGGATATGCATACTGTCTTATGGTCGCTGGATACAATTGACTGGACACTGCCTGGAGAAGATCAAATTGTAAGCAGAATTCTTGACAATATGCATCATGGAGCGATTGTTCTGATGCATCCTACCGAACAAACTCCTGGCGCACTCCGGCGAATTATCGCCGGCATCAAGCAGAAGGATTTAGAACTGGTCACAGTTGGTCAAATATTGGATCCGACCTATTGGCCGGCCAAGTACAGCATACTCTGGACAGGGCATTGACTATGGAGTTGATGCGATTTTCCGAACTGGCTAACAAGGAAGTAATTAATGTGGATAATGGAAAGTGCATGGGGATTTTTGCCGATTGTGATATAAGAATTGACCCGAAAACAGGTAAAATTTTGGAGATAATTTTAACAGGTCGCAGCGGTTGGGTGAGCTTGTTTCTGAGTAGCGGTCCCGCGCATGTGATTCCCTGGGAATCGGTGATTCGTATCGGAGTGGATACAATTATCGTTACCCTCGGCAACTCTGGCTGATTGGCTGATAATATTCAATAAACCACTGGGTATACTAGTTATAGCTTAGATAAGGAGGTTGCCCAGTGGAAAGAACAGTTGTGGCATATTACGAAAACAGAGATGAGGCTGAACGCAGCGTACGGTCCCTCCGTGAGCGCGGTTTCGGCGACAATGAGATTTCGATTCTGGCCAAGGACGAGGAGCAAAGCCAGGAAAGAGAACGTACAGAGATGGGTTATGAAGACCAAAACCTGGCAGACGGAACCATAACCGGTGGTGCATTGGGTGGTTTAGCGGGGCTGGCCATGGGCGCAGGTGCGCTTTTAATTCCCGGCTTTGGCCCGATTATTGCTGCGGGACCGTTGGCCGGGGTTTTGACCGGTGCTCTGACCGGTGGAGTGGCCGGTGGTTTGATTGATTACGGCATTCCGGAAGAAAAGAGTCGCCAATATGAAGAAAAACTGCACCAGGGTAAGGTGCTGGCGATTATAAAAACTGATGAAGATAAGGCCCGGGAAGCCAGGGAGATCATGGATCAGACCGGCGGAAGGGAAACTGAAATTCACTAAATTACACCAGGCAGCGGAAAACAGGACCGCTGCCTGATTCTTTTGCATAGAGTGATAGAGAAAGGATAGAGGAGGATACCTGTGTCACGTTATAAACTTGCAATTGTCGGCGGTGATTTGCGGGAACTTTATTTGGCTGGTCATTTTTTATCCCAGGGACATCTTATAAACCTCTGCGGCTTTGACCAGTTTCCAGAACCACCTGTAAGCAATATCGAAGACTATAGACTGGCATTGACGGATGTGGATGCGGTAATCCTGCCATTGGCGGGAACTACAGAAGCTTTAGAACCCAAAGCCAAGTTCAGCGCTTGTCCGCCTAAGCTTAACCATGAGTTCTTTGCCAGTGTTCCGGCGCAGGCGCCGGTATTTGTCGGCTGGGCCAGGGATGAGATGCGTGAAGATGCCGCCCGCGCCAACTGTAAACTGATTGAAATCGCCGAAGATGATGAGTTGGCAATTCTCAATTCGATTCCCACGGCTGAAGGGGCGATTGCCATTGCGATGGAAAATACTGCGATTACGGTTCATGGCAGCCAGGCGCTGGTTTTTGGTATGGGCCGCTGTGGTTTTTCATTGGCTCGTATGTTGAAAGGGATTGGCGCTGAAACGACTGTGGTTGCCCGCAAGGCAGCCGACCTGGCGCGAGCCTATGAAGCTGGCTTAAACTACTGTCATTACAGTGATCTGTCTCAGATTATCAGCAATCAAGAGTTAATATTCAACACTGTGCCAAAACTGGTGCTGGATGCAGAATTGCTGCAAGCGGCGACGAACTGCCAGGTTATTGTTGACATTGCTTCCGGTCGCGGCGGCACTGATTTTGAAGCGGCCAGGGAACTCGGTCTGCAAGCGATTCTGGCCCCGGGACTGCCGGGCAAAGTTGCTCCGGTTACTGCCGGAAAGATACTGACACAGGTTTACCCCCGTCTGTTGAAAGAACATGGAGTTTCGGGGAGGTAGACACAATGAAAGACAAACGAATCGGTTTTGGTATCACCGGTTCCCATTGCACATTAGAAAAGATTATTGGACCGATGCAGAAACTAATCGATGACGGCAATGAGGTTTGGCCGATTGTTTCGCCCAGTGTTCGTGATTGCGATACCCGTTTCGGCACTGCGCGCCATTGGTTGGAGCAGATTGAGTCCATCTGTCAACGTCCGGTAATCGAAAACATTGTAACTGCGGAACCCGTGGGGCCAAAATTGAATCTGGATATTATGGTATTGGCCCCTTGCACAGGGAATACAATTGCCAAGCTGGCTTTAGGGATAACTGATACAGCTGTTACAATGGCGGCAAAAGCTCAACTGCGTAATCGTCGTCCGGTTCTACTGGCAATTGCAACAAATGATGGTCTGGCGGCAAATGCTAAGAATATTGGTCTGTTGATGGATAAAAAGCATGTTTACTTCGTTCCCTTTGGCCAGGATGATCCTGTTGGAAAGCCAACTTCAGTAGTTGCCCATTTTGATTTGTTGTTGAAAGCCATGGAAGCCGCTCTGGCGGAACAGCAAATCCAACCTCTGCTAAGGTAAAATTTGTGATGCCGCGTTTAGGAATAGTCGGGGCAACTGGAATCGTCGGACAGGAATTGTTGGCGCTTATTTCCGACAGTAAATTTGCGGATAAACCACCAAAATTGGCCGCATCCAGCAAGTCGGCAGGCGCAAAACTTGACAGCGCTTGGGGTCGGCTGGAGGTAGAATCGGTATCTGAAAGGTTTTTCTCCCAACTGGATTTTTGTTTCTTTTGTGTTGAGCCCCAGGTCAGCCAAAATTGGATTCCCAGGGCTTTGGCCAAAAACGTGGTATGTGTTGATAATAGCAGCGCTTATAGAATGAATGCAGCTGTACCGATTGTGATTCCGGAAGTGAATGGCCGGATTCTTGAAACACGGCCGCAGCTGATTGCCAATCCCAATTGCTCTACCGCCCAGCTCACTGTAGCATTAAATCCTATTCATCAGGCCTTTGGGTTAAAAAATGTCTTTGTTAGTACGTATCAATCTGTTTCCGGAGCAGGATTTGAAGCTCTGAAGCAATTGTATGCTGAAGCGCAATCTTTTTCTGATGCGGAGGCTGATGTTGAATATGAATACTTTTTCAACGTGCGCCCGCTGATTGGTGGCTGTGACCAAGAGGGAATCTGCCAAGAAGAGCTAAAAATAATTCAAGAAACTCGCAAAATTTTAGAGCAGCCTGAGTTGCCAATTGCAGTGACCACAGCCAGGGTAGGAGTCCCCCGCAGTCATTGTCAGGCAGTGACTTTTGTAACCGAGAAGGATTGTACAGTCGAGCGATTGTCTACTGTGCTTGCAGAGGCCGAAAATATAGTTGTGACCGATGACCCTGTCCAATTATATCCTGGCATGTGCAGCGGACGGAACACAGTTTCCGTTGGCCGAATCAGGGCAAATAAATACCATCAAGACAAATCGTTTTCTATTTGGGTATCTGCGGATAATCTGCGAAAAGGCGCCGCTCATAATGCGCTCAGTATTGTAGAGACTTGGTGTGGTGTAAAATGACAAAAGGAATGGCAGTGCAAAAGTATGGAGGAACTTCACTGGCGGATCGGGTGGCAATGCTAACCTGCGCCCAAAACATTGTGAAAACTCGCCAGCAGGGCTGGGATCCCGTGGTAATTGTGTCGGCCATGGGCAGGCGTGGCAATCCCTATGCCACTGATACCTTGCTGGATCAGGCTTTTTCGGTGAACGACAAACCGGCGCAACGGGAATTAGATATGCTTGCGGCCTGTGGCGAAGTAATTGCATCTGTTTTGCTTGCCCTGACTTTGCAAAAATTGGACTGTCCCGCCGTTGCCCTCAATGGTTTCCAAGCCGGTATACGCACCAACAGCCAGTTTGGCACAGCTGAAATAATAAAAATAGATGTTTCGCGGATAACCGAATTAACAAAGCAACGAATAGTGCCTGTCATCTGCGGTTATCAGGGTGTAAATGCGAACGGCGAGATCACTACACTGGGGCGGGGCGGCAGCGATATTTCAGCTGTTGCGGTTGCATCCGCGCTGGAGACAGATACAGTTACAATTTATACCGATGTCTCCGCTGTGCGTACTGCCGACCCCAAACTTGTAGCGAAAGCATTGCCTATCTACAGCCTAAATTATCAGGAAGTCTTGGAGATGGCAGTTGAGGGAGCACGGGTAATTCACCCGCGAGCCGTGGAAATGGCCATGGCGAAGGAATTAAAAATTATTATAACATCCTTGATTGAAACCAGCAATCACAAGACAGAGATTGGTCCAAGGGCCAGTGTACTCAATGGCGAACCGAGGATTAGGGCGATAACTCATATCAGCGATTTGACCCGATTTATAATCGAACTGACTCCGGAACGGGTTGCCGAGTTGTTGGATCAAGCAGCGACGCAGGGAATAACTATGGACTTAATTAGTTTGTCGGAAAATCAACAAAGTTTTACTGTCAAACAAACTGCTGGGGAAAAAATCAGCCGGATGTTGAACACCCAAAAACTAGCATACACACGTGTAGACAGATGTTCAAAAATTTCGTTGATCGGCACCGGGGTCAGAGGGCTGGCAGGGATAATGACCAAAGTATTCAGGACTTTGTCCGACAAGCAAATACCTGTGCTGCAGTCCTCCGATTCATATACCCAGATTGCGTTATTAATCCCTCAAGACCATGAACGCGAAGCTGTCAACAGCTTGCATAAAGTTTTATTTGAGGAAGGGGAGCGGAATGACTGAGTTTTCCTGGGGTAAAACATTGGTTGCTGTTGTCACGCCCTTTAACGCGGAAGGAGAAGTCAACTATTTGATGGCAGCCCGGTTTTGCTCGCATTTAATTGCCCAAGGGTGTGACGGAGTTGTGGTGGCAGGAACAACCGGTGAGTCCCCAACTTTAACCAGCAAGGAGAAAGTGAAGTTATTTGCCTTCGTCAAAGATGCCATCGGTGATTCCGGCCAGGTAATAGCCGGGATTGGCGGCAATGACACCAAATCAACACTGGAGTTGCTGGAGGCAGCAGCTGCCACCGGAGTTGATGGCTATATGGCAGTGAGCCCTTATTATAATAAACCTAATCCCAGTGGTTTGCTTGCTCATTATCGCGCTATCGACGCTGTTGCCGACAGGCCGGTAATGGTTTATAATGTCCCATCGAGAACTGGGCAGGATATCCCCGTTACGTTGTATGAGCAAATGTTCGCCAACTGTCCACAGATAACTGCCATAAAAGAGGCTAGCCCGGACCTTGACAAGGCTTCAACACTGGTAGAAAAATTCGGTGAGCAGATTACGCTGTTGAGTGGCAATGATAACTTAGTTTTGCCGCAAATGGCGGTAGGGTTTCAGGGTGTGGTAAGTGTGGCCGGTAATATAGTCCCAGGCCTGATGAGCAAACTGGTCGGCAAAGTCACTAAGGATTTCAGTCAGGCACGGCTCGTACACCAGCAATTGTTGCCGCTGTTTCGCGCGTTGTTTGCGGAAACGAATCCAGTACCGGTAAAAGCAGCTCTTGAATTGAGCGGCTGGGCTGTGGGAGCTCCGCGCCTGCCATTGGCGGAGGCTAACGAGGGGACAAAACAGAAACTGGTTCAGGTTCTAGGCAATTTACCCAAATAAACAAGTAAAGGGAAGGAGAAATCCTTCCCTTTACTTGTTTATTTGTCTCTACTAGGTTATAATTTTTTTAACTGTGTCTGTGGTCGGCATTCATAACTTAGGAGGTGCATTATTTGTCAAACAACAGAAAAAGAAACCGTAAATCCGCCCCTGCCAATGCTGAAAAGGTGCGTGTGATTTCCCTGGGCGGCGTAGGGGAAATCGGAAAGAACATGTTCATCTTTGAGTATGAGCAGGAAATGGTGGTTATTGATGGTGGCCTTAAATTCCCTGAGGAGGATATGTTAGGGATTGATATCGTCATTCCCGACATCAGTTACCTGGTGGAAAATCAGGACAAAATTTCCGCAATTCTCCTGACCCATGGCCATGAAGACCATATAGGCGGACTCCCTTACATCTTGAAACAAATTAATAAACCTGTGTACGGAACCAAACTCACCCTTGGTCTGCTGGAAGGAAAGCTTAAAGAAAAGGGTATGCTGGCCGATTGTGAGCTAAAAGAGATTCGTCCCGGCATGCGTTTGCGATTAAGTCCCAACATGGAGGCCGAGTTTTTTAAAGTCAATCACAGCATACCGGACTCGGTTGGAATCGCTCTCAGGACCCCGGCCGGCCTGATTGTTCATTCCGGTGACTTCAAACTGGATCAAACCCCTGTTGATGGAAAACCGACTGATTTCCATCGCCTGGCCCAGTTCGGCCAGGAAGGTGTTCTCCTGACTTTGGTCGATTCAACCAATGCCGAACGACCAGGATACACTTATTCTGAGTCCCAGGTCGGCGAAACGATTATGGAAGTGTTTCGCCAGGCTAAAGACAGAATAATCCTTGCCACTTTTGCCTCGAATGTACACCGAATTCAGCAGGTTTTAAATGCCGCTGCCCACTATAAACGCAAAGTTGCGGTTAACGGACGCAGCATGGTAAATGTGGTTAATGTGGCGATGGAATTGGGCTATCTCAAGGTGCCGGCCAAAACCATGATAGATTTGGAAGAGGCCAATCGGTTGAAACCGAATCAGGTTGTTCTTTTGACCACGGGAAGCCAGGGTGAGCCGATGAGCGCCTTGACACGAATGGCCAACAACGAACATAGGCGGGTGGAAATTATCCCCGGGGACACAGTTATTTTTTCTGCAACGCCGATTCCCGGCAACGAAAAACTCGTATCCCGAACAATTGACAATTTGTTCCGCCGCGGGGCAGACGTGATTTACGAGTCGGTGTCCGGTACTCATGTCTCCGGACACGCCAGTCAGGAAGAACTAAAATTATTTCTCAACTTGCTAAAGCCCCGGTATGCAATACCTATTCACGGTGAATACAGGATGTGTGTCCGCTTCCAGAAGCTTTGTGCTAGTCTTGGTATTGCCACCGGAAATGTCCCAATCATCAAAATCGGGGAGATTTGGGAGTTATCCAAGAATAGTGTGGACAATGTTGGTTCGGTGTCTGCCGGCCAAGTATTGGTGGACGGTCTCGGCATAGGTGATGTCGGAAATATTGTTCTGCGCGACCGCAAACAGTTGTCCCTGGATGGAATTCTGGTAGTGGTGCTCACCCTTGATAAAGGCAAGGGTGCCGTACTTGCCGGCCCTGATATTATCTCCAGAGGATTTGTCTACGTTCGTGAGTCAGAACAACTGATGGATGATGCCAAGGTGGTTGTTCGCAAATACCTTGACAAAACCGGATCTCAGGATTGGTCTGTCCTGAAGTCAGGGATTCGAGACTCTTTGGGAAAATTCTTGTTTGAAAAGACCCGTCGCAGCCCGATGATTATTCCGATTATAATGGAAGTATAACAGCGCCCCCGGCGCTGTTTTACATTTTGTAGATATATTAGGGCAAGCTAGAACGAGAACAGGACAAAGGAGCAGATTATGAGCGGCAAAGCGCAACTGGACACCGTACAGCAAATGGGGCAAAATAATTTACCGGCGCCCGGTCCCAGCAATATCCATGTGTTGAGTATTATCGGCCAAGTGGAAGGACATATGGTGCTGCCGCCCCAAAACAAAACGACCAAATATGAACATGTGATTCCCCAATTGGCGGCAGTGGAACAAAATGATGCGATTAAAGGATTGTTGGTTATTCTCAACACTGTTGGCGGCGATGTGGAAGCGGGGCTGGCCATCGCGGAAATGATTAAAACCCTGAGCAAACCCAGCGTTTCTTTGGTCTTGGGGGGCGGACACAGCATTGGAGTGCCGATTGCTGTTTCCACCGATTATTCGGTTATTGCGGAAACAGCAACAATGACAATCCATCCAATCAGACTCACCGGTCTCGTTATTGGGGTGCCTCAAACTTACGAGTATTTGGATAAGATGCAAGACAGGGTGGTAGAATTTGTTTGTCGCAATGCTGATATCAGCAGGGAGTACTTTCGGGAACTTATGTTCAGAACCGGTGAGTTGGCCCGGGACATTGGCACTGTGCTTGTGGGCGCGGACGCTGTCAAAGCCCGCCTAATTGATGAGGTAGGCGGATTAGGGGCAGCCATTAGCAAATTGAAAGAAAGTATCGGAACTGACGGTTCGGTGCAGGAGGGGTAAAATGTTGCTCTATACACCGGTTGACGCCGAAAGGGTTTTGGAGAATCTCGACAAAGAGCGCCAGCCGTTTAAAGAACTGACATTGGCCAATGGTGTTTCCTTATTGGTAGAACCGGTGGAGGGCGGCTTGCGCATAGAGCGGGTGCTCAGCGGTAATTGTAACGCCTATCTACTCAACGAATACCAGCCGGGCCAGGTGCTAAAAATGCCCTGACCGGCTTTTATTCTGTCATTTTTTTCTGGGCTATGCTATCATCAGTAGCAGGAGGGATGGAAATGGACTTGTTAAACGCAATAATAATTGGCATAATTCAAGGGCTCACCGAGTTTCTGCCCGTCAGCAGTTCCGGGCATTTGGTAATCGCTCAGCGTTTACTGGGTGTAGAAATGCCTGGTCTTACGTTTGAGATCTTTTTACATTTTGGCACGCTTATTTCTGTGTTTTGGGTGTTTCGAGAGCGAATTGCTGCCATTTTTATGAGTGTAGTCTCTCTGCTTTCACCGCGACAATGGGACCGCTTCCAAACCAGCGAAAACCGTCGGTTTTTATTTCTGCTGATTGTCGGCAGTATACCAACGGCTCTTATTGCGCTTTTTGCTCGGGATATGGTGGAGGAGGCATTTGCCAGCACCCGCATGGTGGGGTATTCTTTGATTGTCACTGGCGCATTGCTATGGGTGGCTGATGTGCTCCCTGGGGGCAATAAGGACATAAACAAAACCAGAGTTAGTGATGTATTGCTCATTGGTGTGTTTCAAGGGCTGGCAGTGCTGCCTGGGATTTCCCGCTCAGGTTCTACTATCAGTGGCGCCCTGTTTCGCCGGCTAGACAAACGCACCGCTGCAGAATATTCTTTTTTGCTGTCGGTGCCGGCGATTGGCGGTGCAACAGTATTAGAGCTAATCACAGTACTAAGAGACGGAACATTTGCCGGCAATTGGTTGTTTTTTGCAACGGGCGTTCTCGTGGCGGCATTGTCCGGAATTTTTGCAATCCGGGTGTTCCTCAGTGTCTTGGTGAAAAACCGGCTGCGCTGGTTCGGGCTCTATTGTTGGGCCATGGCTTTGGTGGCAATCTTCATATTATAGAAGATCGGAGGTGAAAGTATGGCCAGACGCAAACGTCGTAAACGTAAACAACAAAATCCTCAGCACAGCGAGCTATTCGGACTGATTATAATCGCTTTGGCGCTCTTGGCCGCGGCAAGCCTGCTGTTTACGGAACATACCGGTGTTACAGGTCGTTTCCTCAACGAGTTACAGATAAATATCGCCGGCCGATATGCCCTGTTTTTCCCATTTGCCTTGTTGATTTGGGGCATACGGGCGCTATTTTTCCCCAACTCAGTTAATTTTGGCCGCAAGGCATTCGCTACATTGGTCATCATTCTATGCTTGTTGGCCAGCGTCCATATCTATGCTGCGCCAACATTGGACGAGCCTAGATTATTATTGGATATGGTTGGACAAGAGCAAGGTGGCGGAATTCTTGGCGCATTGGCGGCGATTGGTTTACTACGGGCTTTTGGCCTGGTGGGCTCCGTGGTAGTTTTGGTCTCAACATTTACAATTGCCTTCCTGACCATGGTGGATATATCGCTGAAACAGGCTGTGGCGATGGCTGGCAATGCGTTTGCAGGGATTTTGAAGGGAATTGTCAGCAATCTGACCAATATCGGCCGTCGCTTGAAAACCTTGATTGCTCAAAACAAGCGCACACGCCAGCGGGAGGCGACCGTAATTATTCACGACTACCAGGCGCCCGGTGAAGAGGCCGCTCCTACCGGCCAACCCCCGTTCGACTCGGAACCGGAATCGGAAGCGGAACCTCCGGAGCCGGTAAGGCCGTTGCCGGTTCCAACGGCAAAGCCAACCGCACCATCACCGACGGTGCCTGACTTAGCCCAGGAACAAGACGATTATGAGCAAAAATATACCGCAGATTACCAGTTGCCACCTCTGAATCTGCTTCAAAAAACAATTCGACTCAAAGATCCCCAGGGTCGAAGAGAGCTTGTATCTCAGGCCGATGTTTTGGAGCAAACCCTGGCCAGCTTTGGGATTGAGGCTAAAGTTATCAATGTTCATCGCGGTCCCACAATAACAAGGTTTGAAATTCAGCCGGCAGCCGGCGTCAAGGTCAGTAAAATTGTCAATTTGGCCGATGACCTTGCATTAAGTCTTGCGGCAACCAGTGTCCGAATTGAAGCGCCAATACCCGGCAAATCTGCCGTTGGACTTGAGGTTGCCAATAAAGCCAAGGCAACTGTCTATTTTCGCGAAGTCTTGGAATCAGACGCCTTTGCTGGCAGTGATTCCAAATTGACCGTGGTTCTTGGGAAAGGCATTGCCGGCGAGCCGGTTGTTGCCGATCTTATGGACATACCCCATTTGCTGATTGCCGGCGCCACCGGCGCCGGAAAAAGCGTTTATCTCAACACCTTTATTGCCAGTCTGTTGTTCAAGGTGAAGCCGGATGAGTTGAAATTGCTGCTTATTGACCCTAAAGTTGTCGAGCTAAACATCTACAACGGTCTGCCCCATCTCTTATGCCCGGTGGTTACCGATCCGCGACAAGCCGCCCAGGCCCTGAAAAATGTTATCAAGGAAATGGAGCGCCGTTACCAGCTCTTTGCAGCAAACGCCGCCCGAGACATAAATCGGTTCAATGAAATGGCAGATTCCCGCGGGGAACAACGTTTGCCCTATATCATTGTTATAATCGATGAGCTGGCTGATTTGATGATGACAGCTCCTACCGAGATTGAAGACGTGATTTGCCGGATTGCGCAAAAATCCAGGGCTGCCGGCATTCACTTGGTGGTGGCTACCCAACGACCTTCGGTTGATGTTATCACCGGTGTTATCAAAGCCAATATCACAACCAGAATCGCCTTTGCTGTTTCCAGTCAGGCAGATTCTCGGACAATCCTTGACATGAGTGGAGCAGAGAAGCTTCTGGGTAAGGGCGATATGTTATTTCTGCCTGTGGGCGCCGCTAAGCCCCACCGGATTCAAAGCGCTTATATCTCGGAAGAAGAAGTGGAGAAGATAATTACCCATATCCTGGCTCAGGCTGCCCCTGTACCCCAGGAGGATTTCCTGGACACCACCGGCGTTGAACAGGACACAAGTCTAGAAACTGATGAACTGCTGCCCGAGGCTGCCAGATTGATTGTGGAAAGTGGACAAGCGTCTATTTCGATGCTACAACGACGGCTGCGCATCGGTTATACCCGGGCAGCGCGGCTGATTGACGATATGGAGCAAATGGGAATTGTTGGTGGATTTGAAGGGAGCAAGGCACGAAAGATTCTAGTAACTCCCGGCCAACTGGCGGGTATGTTCGACGGCTTGGGTGATTCTGAATAAGTTCACGTAAAGTGCGGACAAATGTTGACTGCCTGCCTGCGTGATGATATTATTCATTTGAAATACAAAACTTGGGGGAGGTTTTTGTTTTGAAAAAGTTTTTTGCTTTACTTATGGCTGTAGTCATGGTTTTCGCCTTGGCTGCTTGTGGCGGCGGTGAAGAACCTGCCGACGACAATGGAGACAACGGCAATGATGTTCAGCCGCCGGAAGATGACAAACTAGTTTACATGGTTACCGACATGGGCGGTGTGGACGATGAGTCCTTTAACCAGTCGGCCTGGGAAGGTCTTACCCGTTTCAAAAATGAAATTGACGGGTGGACAGCGGATGTTATCGAATCCCATCAGGAGGACGACTACACTCCCAACCTGCGGGCTGCAGTCAGTGCCGACGCCGAGTTGGTCTGGGCCATCGGCTACATGATGGCAGAGCAGCTTGATGCGGTCGCCGCCGATAATCCCGATGGCAATTTTGCGATTATCGATTCCGCATCTGAAGAATTGTTGGACAATGTCGCTTATGTTGTGTTTAAAGAGCATGAAGGCTCGTTCCTGGTGGGCATGATTGCCGGTTTGATGACCGAATCGGACACCATCGGCTTCATTGGCGGTATGGAAGGCGATTTGATTATCAAGTTTGAATCCGGTTTTCGTGCCGGTGTTCACGCTGTTAATCCCGACGCCGAAGTGTTGGTTCAATACGCTGATTCCTGGGGCGACACCGCCCGGGGCAACCAGATTGCCACCAATATGATTGGCCAGGGCGCCGATGTTATCTACCACGCTGCTGGCGGCGTTGGCATCGGTGTAGCCGAAGCCTGCGACGATAACGAAGTATGGTTTATCGGCGTTGACATGGATCAGAGCCACCTTACTGAGTACACCTTGACCAGTATGATTAAGCGGGTAGACACCGCCACTTATGAAATCAGCAAACAACTTGCCGAGGGCAACTTCCCTGGTGGCACCGTTCGCGACCTGGGTCTTGCTGAAGAAGGCGTTGGCTATGTCCAGTCTGAACACATCCCCAGCGAGGTCATTGATCAGGTTGAGGATTTAAAGCAAAAAATTATTAATGGTGAGTTGGAAGTTCCTTTCACTCGCGACGCTGTAGACGAATTTAAAGCTAATAACTAACCAGCGAGGGCCAGGTATCTGCCTGGCCCTTTTCTATAGTGGGAGGTGATGTTATGACTGGTCAACCGCCAATAATAGAAATGTGTAACGTTACCAAAATTTTTCCTGGGGTAATTGCCAATGATAAGGTTAATTTAAGCGTCCGCCAGGGTGAGATTCATGCCCTTTTGGGTGAAAACGGCGCCGGCAAGTCCACGTTGATGAATATATTATATGGCTTGTATCAACCCGATGGCGGAGAAATTAACGTTCGCGGTAGACAGGTTACGATTAACGAACCCCGGAAGGCAATTAAGCTGGGAATCGGCATGGTGCACCAGCACTTTATGCTGGTGGAGCCGTTTACCGTGGCGGAAAATTTGATTTTAGGGAGCGAACCGCAGAGGTTTGGGTTCACCGATCAAGGGCACGCAGAGAAGATTGTCCGTGACTTGTCAAAGCAATACGGCTTGGCCGTTGACCCACAGGCAAAGGTGCGGGATATATCTGTTGGTATGCAGCAACGGGTGGAAATCCTGAAAGCGCTATATCGTGGCGCGGAAATACTGATTATGGACGAGCCAACTGCTGTCCTCACTCCCCAAGAAACCACCGAGCTGATCCAGATAATGGAGGCATTGGTCCGGGAAGGGAAGACGATAATTTTTATCACCCATAAGCTAAAAGAAGTTATGGCCGCCAGCCACCGGGTTACTGTCATTCGCAGGGGCCGGACCATCGAAACCCTGGACACAACAGACACAAATATTGATCAATTGGCAAAACTGATGGTCGGCCGGGATGTAAAATTGACGGTGGACAAGCCCCCGGCAAAACCGGAACGTGTAATCCTGGATATCCGCAATCTGCATGTACGGGATTATCGGAACACCGAAGTTGTCCGGGGCATTGATATGCAGGTCCGGGCCGGCGAGATTGTCGGTTTGGCCGGGGTCGACGGCAACGGGCAGACTGAATTGGTGGAAGCAATCACCGGGCTCAGGAAGTCCCAGTCAGGCTCAATCCAATTAAATGGCAGCGATATTACCAACAAATCTCCGCGCAAGGTCACCGAAACGGGAGTCGGTCATATCCCGGAAGACCGTCATAAACGAGGGTTGGTACTGGACTTTGATTTGCGGGAAAACGCAGCTCTTCAGCTGTATTACAAGCCACCTCTGGCAAAATCAAAAATCCTTCAGCGCCAGGAAATGGACACCTATGCCCGCAGACTGATAAAAAATTTCGATGTCAGGACTCCAGGCCCCCATGTAAAGGGCGACAATTTATCTGGGGGCAACCAACAAAAACTTATTATCGCCCGGGAAGTGGAGCGGGATCCCGATTTATTGATTGCCGCTCAACCTACCCGAGGATTAGATGTCGGCGCGATTGAATTTGTGCATAAGCGATTGATTCAGCAACGGGACCAGGGTAAAGCTGTGCTCTTGGTTTCGTTGGAGTTGGATGAAATCCTCGCGCTGGCTGATCGGATTCTGGTTATTTATGAAGGTGAAATTGTTGGAGAGCTGACCGGCGCTCAGGCAAGTGAACAAGAGCTTGGCCTGTTGATGGCCGGCGCCAAGAAGCAGGAGAGGGGGGAAGAGGATGGCCGGGAAGTTAGCTAACTTGAAAAATAAGATTCACAGCTTTATTCAAAACATGGCCACTAAACTGCCTACCCCCGTGGCCAAAGCACTGCGTGTCATATTTTCTGGCCTGTCCCGGCTATGGAATGAGACCAAGATCTCCATCTTCGCGGTACTGTTTGGGCTGCTCGTAGGCGCTATCATCGTACTCACTATTGGCAGGAGCCCAGTAGATGTGTTTCGGGCAGTATATTCCAGTTCTTTTGGCAGCCTCCAGGGGTTCTTTGAGACCATGGCCTATGTGGCGCCCTTGATACTGACAGGACTGGCAATCGCTTTTGCTTTCCGCTGTGGGTTGTTCAATATCGGGGCCGAAGGACAGGTGATTGTCGGGATGTTTGTTTCCGGGTTCATTGGCTTTACCTGGCCGGACTTGCCGACGATAATCTTGCTTCCCAGTGCTATCTTGGGCGGCGCCGTTGCCGGAGCTATTTGGGCAGGAATCCCGGGTCTTTTAAAGGCAAAACTTGGCGTACACGAAGTCGTAAATACAATCATGATGAACCATATTGCCTTTTATCTGGTGAACTGGTTGGTTTCCGGGCCTTACAAGGCGAGCGGCGTGCAGGGGACAGATGCGGTTCCGGCTAACATTCGCTTGACTCGGCTCAGCGATATTTTTGGCACTTCGGCTGCCGATGGGCACACAGGTATTTTTATCGCCCTGGCGGCTGCATTCATTTGTTGGTTTTTACTGTGGCGAACAACCACCGGTTTTGAAGTCAGGGCGACCGGCCTCAACCCGCATGCGGCTGAATACGCCGGTATCAGTGTCGCAAAAAATATCCTGCTGGCGATGTTAATCAGTGGACTGTTTGCAGGTTTGGCCGGTGGCATCCAGACTTTGGGCGTGCGGGGCAGAGTGCTGCAGATGTCTGCTTTTCCGAACCTGGGATTCAATGGAATTGCTGTCGCCTTGATTGGCAAAAATCATCCCCTAGGTGTTATCTTTGGAGCGTTGTTATTTGGAGTTTTGTTACGCGCCGATGCTGCAATACAAATTCAGGCAGATGTTCCCAGGCAGGTGGTAGCAATCATTCAGGCTTCAGTAATCTTCTTTGTCGCTGCCGAACAAATTTTCCACTGGTTGTTTATACGGCGCAAAAAGGAGGTTGTGGTAAATGATTGAGTCGATGGCAATTGCAACGATAATTTACTACACACTCTTTAACGCTGCGCCTTTGATTTTCGCGGCAATTGGCGGCACCTTCACCGAGCGCAGCGGCGTAATCAATATTGCCCTGGAAGGAATAATGGTCATCGGCGCGTTTTTTGGCGCTGCTTTCGCCATGACCAGTGGCAATCCCTGGATCGGGGTGCTGGCGGCAGTAATTGCCGGAGCAATCCTATCCTGGCTGCATGCTGTTGTCAGTATCAAATTTAAGGCCAATCAGGTCGTAAGCGGAACTGCCATCAATCTATTGGCTGTCGGGGTCGCATCATTTATGATGCGTGCTGTTTATGGCAGCGGCGGACAGTTGTTGTTGGGAACTTCACCAAGCTTGCCCCGCTGGTCGCTTTCAAACCTCCTGGCGCCGGTTCCTATTCTTGGCGACTTTATGAATACGCCTTTTATGACCAGGGCTTTTGGCGAACATGCTCCCGGTGTTTATCTTGCTTTTGTTGCGGTGATAGTCGGCCATATCGTTCTGTTTAAGACGCCTTTGGGATTACGTTTGCGGGCTGTCGGTGAACACCCCCGTGCTGCTGATACTTTGGGGGTAAATGTGCCCCGTATGCGCTATCTGGGTGTGCTGATAAGCGGTGTGCTTGCTGGGTTTGCCGGATCAATTCTCTCCATTAGCCCCGGGATGTCCGGGTTTGTGGTCGGCATGATTGCCGGGCGTGGTTTTATCGCTCTGGCGGCAATGATTTTCGGTAAGTGGACTCCCTTTGGCGCCATGGGGGCGTGTCTGTTATTTGGCCTGTCGACTTCCTTTGAAGTCAGCGCCAGCGTGCTTTTCCGAAACGTGCCTTTCCTTCAGTCAGTACCTTCTCAATTCTATACGATGCTGCCATATATCATTACCATGTTAGCTCTAGCGGGCTTTATCGGCCGCAGCACGCCACCTGCTGCATCTGGAATACCTTATGAGACCAATCAATAAAAGAAAACCCATTTCAAAACCCATTTCGGGTTTTCTTTTTGGGTCTTGTCAAATGTTGAGGGAATTTATAAACTCTAGAATTTCCGCCTGCTTCGCATTTACCACAGTAAAATCAGTGTTAGGGACATAGATTTTCTCCATTTTGGCGTGGAGATCTTTTGCCCGCACCAGATAGTTGACCGCCTTTGCGATTGTATCCGAAACTGGTTTCGGCATTGAATCACTGATTGCGCCGGCACTAAATTCTCTGGCGCCCGGCAGGGCAAGTTGATGGGGCGGGTGACTGGAGAATATGCCAAGAACCCCGGGAATATAGATGTGTTCAATATTGCCGGGCTGCAGTCCGCAATACAGGTAGCGGACAGCTGCCCCCTGTGAAGATAGGTGAGCGGCGACTGTTTCTAAAACTTGTGTCTTAAAAAATCGGTCAGTGCCTGATAAAATATATAAATCATTAGTCTCTTTAGCAAGTTCGGCCAGGTAACTTACCGTCCCGGCACTGGTAATCGCAGTTGCGAATGCCTTTTGGCTGCGCCCCTTTGGCAAGCTTGGCAGGGAAGCTATAATCTCCCGGGCAGTGCTGGCGGCGGCTTGCTCAGATGCCGGCGATGCCACAATGGGGCGCGCAGTGTTTAACCAGTGGGCAGCTAGGGACAGCCAACGGTATGCCTCGCTGTAGGAATTGCTAATTGAATCTGCCAGATTCAAGATTTCTGAACGTTTTGTAATTAAGTTTTCTCGATTCCAGGCAATCCCTAGATCTACAATTTCTTGCACGGCACCCGGCAAACGGGGGTCAATTGTATGGGGAGCAGTGCCGTCAAGCACGGAAACCTCAGCATCATGAATAAAAATCCCGTCTAGGGAACCAACATCTGCGGAACAGTGATACAAGTCCACTGGGTGAAACCTGCCTAACTCTTTGGCAAGCGACTTCAGCATCGTCGATTTGCCGACACCGGGACCGCCCTTGAGGATAAACACCCGGTTGGTGGTGTCTGGCGACAGAAAGTTATAAAATGAATAGAAACCGCTGGCAGTATTTGCACCGGCAAAATATTGATATGTCTTCATTTTTTTCGCTCCTTTTGCCCAATCTAATTTATAATACTTGTAATGGGCAAAAACAGTGCAAAGAGTAAGTGACTTTGCTATAATGAAATTTGGGGTGAAATAATGGAATGGTATATGGAATACATCATCCATAATGACCGTCCCGGGTTATTGGGCGATTTGGCTACATTTTTGGGGCTGATGGGTGTAAATATCACGATGATTAATGGCATTGCCAGCCATAAACGCGGTTTGATGCTTCGCTGCAGCGATCCGGCGCGGATTGTCACGATGAAAAATACTTTAACCCAGGCCTCCAATATTGAACTCACCGCTTTTCGGCGTCCAACTTTTATCGACAGAGTTACGCTTCAACACGGCAAGATTCTTCGCCAGGATCCCGAGAAGCATAATACATTTATGTTCACCCGAGATGAATTGGGAATGCTTGTGGATTTTCTGGGGGAGCTTTTGGGCAGGCAACGCCCAGTTGTCGGGATGCGTGGCATGCCCCGGGTGGGTAAATCCGAAGCAGCAATTGCAGCCTGTGTCCATGCCAACAAGAAATGGGTGCTGGTTTCATCCACTTTAATGCGTCAAATTATGCGCAGCACACTCTTGGATGATGAGAGAACCGACGATTGCATCTATATAATCGATGGCATTGTCTCCAGCATCCGCGGTTCCGCCCGGCATAAAGCGTTGGTTCAGGAGGTTCTACAACTACCTGCTCCCAAGATAATCGAACACCCTGATATCTTTATGCGTGAGCTGGATCTTGAACCGGAATTTTTTGATTACACTGTCGAACTAAGGCGTCATGCCGATGAGGAAATAAACTACGAGCTGGTGAGTCAATCCTTTTCTTCATTTGATATTAGTTGAGGAGCGATTATAATGGAGCAAATTATTCAACAACTGATTGAAGCTCGCAAACGGGCAAATCTGAGCCTGGAAGATCTTCAGCAGCGGACAAAAATTTCCCTGCGTCAATTACAGGCCCTAGAAAATGGCGAATGGGAGCAAATCGGGCCCGCTGTATATATTCGGGGGTTTATTCGCCGTTATGCACAGGAGGTTGGGCTGGACCCCGACACATTATTTCATGAGGAAGTGCAAGCGCCTCCGGTATCGCCTCGGCGACGTCCGGCGCGCAGGCGTCGGGAATTCAGCTTCGCTCCTCTGCTGAGGCTTTTATTTGTCATTGCTGTGGCAGCGTTGGTGGTATTTTTAGTCCGCGATGCGATGCTGACCTGGATGCAGCCCGACCCACAAGTGCCGGACCTGCCGCCGATTGATACCGAGGAACCGGATGATGAGGAAGATGAAGATCCGATTGTAGAAGATCCGGAGCCGGAAGATCCCGATTCGGAATTGGAGTTAATTGAAGACGATGACAACAGTGCCGTTTACTCGCTCTTCAACGCAGAAGCCTTAGTGGTAGAGATAGAATTCACTGGCGCCTGCTGGACCCGAAGAAATATCGATGGAGAAGGTAATGTTGAAGAGACCTTCGTCAGCGGCGACGAGGAAGAGTGGAGTGCTGAGGAAACATTCTTCATCCGCTTGGGAGCACCGCAAAACGTGCAAGTTATAGTGAACGGAATTGAAGTTGAAGTCCCAGAGTCGGATACTCCGTTTAATCTCCAAATTAATTTGCAGCCAGAGGAAGATCAGGGGGAGGAATAATGAAAACAGTGGTAGTGGTCAATCTGGGTTGCCCTAAAAACCAGATTGATGCTGAGACAATGCTTGGCCTGATGGCCAGGGCCGGATACGAAATTACAACCCGGTTAGAGGAGGCAGAGGTTATAATCGTCAACACCTGTGGATTCATTGAGCAGGCAAAAGAAGAATCGATTAATAAAATCTTAGAAGTCGCGGAACACAAGAAACATGGTTGCTGCCGACAGCTGATTGTATCAGGTTGTTTATCCCAACGCTACCAGAAGCAATTGCCGGAGCTTTTGCCCGAGGTTGATGCCTATCTTGGCACCGGCAGTATCGAAGACATATTGGATGTTGTTGAGTCCAATGCCAGCCGCCTTGGGCGCCCTTCGCACTATGCTGGGGTTGCTGAGACCGACAGAATGTTTTCCACATGGCCCTACGGCTATCTAAAAATTGCCGAGGGCTGCAATAACAGGTGTTCGTACTGTGTAATCCCCCGCTTACGTGGACGTCTGCGCAGCAAAAATTTGGAGCAGATTGTCAATGAAGCCAAGCGGATGTTGGAGGCCGGGATTAGAGAAATTGTCCTGATTGCCCAGGATTGTTCTGCCTATGGTTTAGACACTAGCGGGCGCAGCCAGCTGGTATCGGTTTTGCAAGCTCTGGAAACTTTGCCGGGGGAATTTCGTGTTCGCGTGTTATACTGTTATCCTGATCATATCAATGATGATTTGATAGACTTTCTATCCCAGTCTGAGAAAGTCGTGCGCTATCTTGACATTCCTTTGCAACACAGTCATCCGGAGATTTTGGCCAGCATGGGACGCAGTAACCGCAATACAGATGTTGAACAATTGGTAGGCAAGTTGCGGGAGCGGATTACCGGCATTGCCCTGCGAACAACATTCATCGTTGGTTATCCCGGAGAGACCGAAACGCATTATCAACATCTCTACGATTTTGCAAAACGCATGAAATTTGCGCAATTGGGTGCGTTTGTCTATTCCCGGGAGCGTGGTACCCGGGCAGCGCGTTTGCCAGACCAGGTGCCAAACGAAGAAAAGCAACGCCGCTATAATTTCTTAATGCAGATGCAGCAGCGGTTAGTGCAGGCCAATAATCAGAGTATGGTTGATTCGGTACACAGAGTTTTAATTGACTATGTAGATTCCCGGCGTCAGATTGCCCAGGGACGCGGCTACTGGCAGGCTCCGGAAATTGACAACAATATTGTAATCGAAGCCAGTTCCCTGAAAGCCGGCACTTTCGTCGATGTGCGAGTTAATGGGGTCAATGGCTATAATCTACGAGGGGTGATTGGATGAACAACCTGGCAAACAAAATAACTATTTTTCGTATTTTTTTGGCACCGCTATTTATGATTCCGATTTTGGTGAAGGTGCCTTATGGAGAGTTTATTGCGGCGTTGGTTTTTGTGATTGCTGCCAGCACCGATGGCTTAGACGGCTATATCGCCCGCAAACACAAAATGGTAACGAACTTTGGCAAATTCCTCGATCCGCTGGCTGACAAACTTCTTGTCACATCCGCTTTGATTACCTTGGCTTGGATGCAGCAAATTCATCCCTTGCCGGTCTTTGTTATTCTCAGTCGGGAATTTGCAGTTACCGGGCTGCGTGTTATTGCCGCCTCAGAAGGCCATGTAATCAGTGCCAGCAAATTGGGCAAATTCAAGACCCTGACGCAAATCATCGCCATCACGGCGCTAACAATTAATGCAGGCATGGACAAGTCTTTGTCATGGTTGCACACAGCTTTAGGATTTCTTCCCGTCTTAGAAATTGCCATGATCAGTCTTTACTTGGCAATAATTATGACAATTGTATCGGGAGTCGATTATTTTGTAAAAAATAAGCATGTGATTCACTTGGGGTAGTTGTCAAACTATCCTTTTTTTGTTAGCGAAAACAAAGACAAGCCATGTTATAATTGATTATGTAAACTAAGGGAGGGGATAAAATGCGTTGGAAAATTTTTATTCCCCTGGCCCTGGCGTTGACTGTTTTCGCCCTGGCAGGCAATCACTTCTGGATGAACTATACAGACCGCGCTTACGCTACAGCGCTCACCGGTGAGTCAATTCAGCAGGTGACAATGGAGCATGATGTCATGTCCATAACTGTGGCGGAAGGATACCGTGTGTCTGATGTGATTTCAGTGTTGGAGGCGAACGCTGACAGCGCTGTTTGGTCCCGGGTCAGGGATATAAGAATGGAACCCAAGTCTGAACATCTGCTGCCTGTGAAAATAACCCGTCAGGTGGATTTGATAGCTGCGCAGGCTCAGGCAACTAAAGAGTATTATACTGCCAGTCTGCTTCTCGAAGAGCTTGCTGTTGAATATGATTTGACAGCTGAGACCCTTCTATGGGGCAATTGGCTGTTTATGGAGTTAAATTCTGATTCCGGAGCATATTACGGCAGGGTGCAATTAAACAAGGGAGGTGCTGCAATTGATTGAAGTTTTGGCCGCTATGGCTGTAGCAGCGCTGACTTTGCTTGCAGTTAATGGTGTCAACATCATGCCCTGGGTTTTGCTGTCGGTGGTTGGATTTATTTTTGTTAAACGCTTCGACTTAATGGACAGAATTCAGGGCGGGGTCAGTGTGACCAATAAACCGGTTAACACAAGTCAACCCTCTTTCGACAGCATTGGCGGACAAAACTCTGCCAAGCGGGAAGTTATCGAGGCCTTAGAGTTGCTTGTTGCCTCCCATGCCAATAAGCTGGGTGTGCGCCCTTTGGGCGGAATTCTGCTAGAAGGTCCGCCGGGAACGGGCAAAACCTTGATGGCTAGGGCAGCTGCAAGCTACACCGATTCGGTATTTGTTTCAGCTGCCGGCAGTGAATTTATTGAAATGTACGCCGGTGTTGGAGCAAAACGGGTTCGGCAATTGTTTGCCGATGCCCGAAAACAGGCCAAACAGCAAAAAAAGCAATCGGCGGTTATTTTTATTGATGAGCTTGATGTAGTCGGTGGCAAGCGGGGGAAGGTTGAAAGCCATCTGGAATATGATCAGACACTGAACCAATTGCTGGTTGAACTGGATGGGATCGAAGACAATCAGGAGATTAAAATATTTGTGTTGGGTGCTACCAACAGAGCAGATCTCCTGGATGATGCCCTAATGCGTCCCGGTCGCTTTGACCGCATTGTCGAAATCGGCATGCCTGACAGCGCCGGACGCCTGGAGATACTCAAAATTCATGCCCAGGACAAGCCTTTGGCCGTTGATGTTGATCTGCAAGAAATAGCTCAGCAGACCTACGGCTTTTCCGGCGCCCACTTGGCAAATCTGGTCAACGAAGCAGCGATTAAGGCAATGCGCAAAAAAGCCACCGAAATTACCGCGGCAGATTTTCTTGAATCCATTGACAAGGTTCAGCTGGGTGAAACCAAAGAGGGGCTTCTCGCTGCCGATGAAAAGAAACGGGTGGCGATTCATGAAACCGGTCACGCCTTGATTAGTGAATGGTTCTTCCCGGGCTCTGTCTCGGCGGTAACAATTGTTCCACGGGCAAAGACACTGGGGTTTATCCGACAAAAGGATGATAAACAACCGACTCTGCAAACCCAGTCATGGCTGGAAAAACAAATTTCTGTATTGCTTGCCGGCGCCGTTGCCGAAGAAATTACCTTTGGCGAGCGAAGTACTGGCGCAGCCAACGACTTCCAACGTGCCCTATCAATCAGCGAAAACATGATTGGTTGCGGCTTGTCGGAGCTTGGAGTTGTGGACGTAAAAAAACTGGATCGGTCTAAATTGCAGGCGGCCTGCACAGAAATCATCGAAAGGTGTACTGCCAGGGTTCGCAAGCTGCTGTTGGATAACCGTGACCAATTGAATATAATTGCCGCTGACTTAACAGAACGCGAGCGATTAACTGGAGAAGAATTCAGGACTCTGATGCGCCACTGATTTTTATCAGTGGTTTTTCTTTATTTCTGGAAATGCGTACAGTACAATAGAAACAGGGAAGTGATAATAATGCCCTTGCTCTATGGGATAACACCGCAAACAATTAGCAAGTTGCTACCGGAGGCGGAGGTTATTGTTGATCCTGCGGGTGTCAGGTTAAAATTGCCTAACGATAAAAATCAGCTTCGTTCCTGGTGGCGGACGCTCTATCCCCACTGGCAGATGGGGGACGCGGACAATTTCACGCTTGTCCGCTATCTGCTGAAACATAAACTAAGTCTGGCTACAGTCGAGTCATGCACCGGCGGGCTGATAGCAAGTTTAATTACCGATGTGCCGGGCGCCAGCGCGATTTTTAGTGCCGGGTTATGCACCTACTCCGCCGCGGCCAAGGTGGAATATCTCCGGCTAAACCCTGCGGATATTCCAGCCGGAGCAGTATCACAAGACCTGACTATTAACATGGCGGTCCGAGTCCGTCAGCGGTCGCGGACCAGTTTGGGATTAGCAACAACTGGCGTTCTGGGTCCTCAGAGTCCGGCGCCCGGCTTGAACCCAGGTCTGGTTTATATTGCCCTCAGTAGTAATGAGCATCAAGTCTGCCGCAGGTTTAATTTCACCGGTAACAGGGAAACCATAAAACAACTGGCAGCTCGGGCAGCGTTGAACTTTTTATTTACATTTTCTGTGAGGTGGACTCAATGGCAAAATTGACACCGATTATTAAAATTGCCCTGGTGGGAATTCTCGGTGCCTTACTGCTTGTATCGGTGCTTTCTCGGCAGGATGCAACTGTATATGCTTTTGATTTTGTGCTCAGCATCCAGATTTTCGATAAGGGCTATACTGTTGTCGACTTGCCGCCTTTGGGGACTGTTCGCGCGCAGACGCATCAGCTTCCATTAATGTTCAGATTGAGTTTGAGTAATATTAATATGCAGCGGCTTGAGGAGATGGTGGCCGGTCAACATCCGGAGATTTTGTTTGACCAGGTCCAAGAAACATTGCGCACTCAAGTTATGCAGTTTTTGCTGCGGGTGCTGGCAATCGCTTTTATTGGTGGCTTTGGCGCCGGGTATGTGTATTCTCGCAATCTAAAAAAATCTGCCCAGGCAGGATTAATTGGGCTGCTTTTGTTCACAGTTCTAATTGGCTCGGCCCTGTACACATATGATGAAAATGCCTTCATCGCACCGGAGTTCGAGGGGGTGATTGAGGCCGCTCCCTGGTTGCTGGGTGTTGCAGAAGAAGCGTTGGCAGCGGTGGAAGACATCGATGTTACTATGCAGGTAATCACCTCCAATCTTTACATGCTCTTTGAGTCCTTGAACTTTCTGCGGCCCCTGGGCACTATTGACGGAGACTTAAAAATTCTACATGTCTCAGATATCCATAACAATCTAATCAGTGTTGCCCTGATTGAACAAATGCTGGTTTCGTTTGATGTCGACTTGATTATTGATACCGGCGATATAACCGATTATGGCACTCCGTTGGAAGCAGAATTGTTAAGGGCGATTAACAATGTAGGGATTCCCTATGTATTTGTGCCCGGCAACCACGATTCCCCGGCGGTGATATCCAGCTTTGGGCGTCTGGAAAATGTATATGTCCTCAATGAAGACTTGCTGTATCTAGAGGAGCTTGATTTGTTGATTGCTGGGATTGCCGATCCGTCAGCAGCTGACACGGCAATGGCGGTGCGTCCTCATGAGGAGTACTTGCATGCGGCAGAACGGTTGCGGGAATTAGTTGAAGAGGCGGAGCGGCCGCCGGATATTATTGCCGCTCATCATGCTTGGATAGTAAATGAGTTTACCGACTTGCCCTCACTGCTGCTCCATGGTCACAGCCATCGCTCAGATATCGAGGTTGCGGGAGAGACATTCCTTATCGATGCTGGTTCCACAGGTGGTGCCGGAATCCGTGGTTTGATGACCCGGGAGGAAATGCCATACAGCATGGTCCTGCTTCACATGAACAGGTATAATGAACGTTGGCGTCCGGTTGCTGGCGATATCGTCCGGGTTAACAACCTAAATGCCGGCTTCACCCTTGAACGCCACCTGCTGCGGCCCATACTTCCGGAAATCCTTCAGGAAGAACAAGAGGAGACGCCGGAACAACCGGATGTAGAACTAGGCGATGAGGAGGAGTGAGATGCGCATATTTTTTGCGATTTCCATTCCTGAGACCTGCCAGCGGAGGATAGCTGCCGCCAGGAAAGATATCAAACTAAATGCCATGCCCCGCTGGGTGCCAGCGGAAAATTATCATCTGACCTTGCATTTTATTGACGATACGACCCCGGCAGAAGCAGAGAAACTGAAAGCCCATGCGACAGCAGTGGCAACCAAAGTGCCCGCCTTTACCTGTGTTGTAGGGGGATGGGGTTGTTTCCCAAATTCAAGGCGGCCAAGAGTGCTATATGCGGATATTCACAAGGGTCGTGAGGAAATTATCACCTTATCACGACTGCTTCAGGTAGGCGGTGGTAAGCAACAAGAACAGCTCACTCCCCACCTGACTGTTGCCAGGTCCGGGGAATCCGCCACCGTTGAACTGTCCCGGCAAGCGACGCTGCTAGCGGAATTTACTGTTGACCGGTTCGTCCTTTATGCCAGTGAACTGACCCCGACGGGAGCACGATACACTGTTCTGGAAGATTATGCGCTTGCAGGTATTGCCAAAAGCGAATAGATGTTCTATAATGTACCAAAATTACAGGGGGTAATTATGGACAAGCAAAAGGCGTTGGATATGGCCGTTCAACAAATAGAGCGACAGTTTGGCAAAGGGTCAATTATGAAATTGGGCGAAAATGCCGCCCTCAATGTTTCTGTGATTTCCAGTGGTTGTCTAGCTCTGGATATTGCCCTGGGAACAGGCGGTTTTCCCCGAGGCAGGGTAGTGGAAATTTTCGGACCCGAGTCATCGGGCAAAACAACAGTTGCGCTGCATGTGGTTGCAGAAGCACAACGCATGGGGGGCACCGCGGCATTTGTCGATGCTGAACATGCATTAGATCCCGCCTATGCCCGTAAGCTGGGAGTTAATTTGGACGACCTCTATGTTTCACAACCAGATACCGGCGAACAGGCTCTGGAAATAGCAGAAGCCCTGGTGCGCAGCGGCGCTGTGGACGTGGTGGTGGTGGACTCGGTTGCAGCACTTGTTCCCAAAGCGGAAATTGAAGGAGAAATGGGCGATTCCCACGTGGGACTGCAGGCACGTCTAATGTCTCAGGCACTGCGAAAACTGTCTGGCGCCATCAGCAAATCAAAAACCACGGCTATCTTTATCAACCAAATTCGGGAGAAAGTTGGCGTAATGTTTGGTAATCCGGAAGTGACCCCTGGGGGACGGGCCTTAAAGTTTTATGCTTCCGTGCGCCTGGATGTGCGACGTATCGAATCATTGAAGCGCGGTAATGATGTTGTCGGCAACAGAACTCGAGTAAAGGTTGTCAAGAATAAAGTGGCGCCACCGTTTCGTTTGGCTGAGTTTGACATTATGTACGGCGAGGGCATTTCCCGTGAAGGTTCAATTTTAGATTTAGCGGCTGATTTGGACATTGTCAGCAAGAGCGGCGCTTGGTATTCGCTGGATGCAGAGAGACTGGGGCAGGGAAGGGAAAACGCCAAACAGTTTTTGGTGGAAAATCCGGAAATTACCCAGCAAATCGAAGAACGGGTCCGCAGTCATTACGGCCTTGTCAGTGAGCCGGCGCCAGATACCGGAGAATAATTGTGAATGCTGTTTCCAGGGCATTAAATTATCTTGCCCGCCGTTCCCGAACTGAGCAAGAAATAAGAACCTACCTTAAGGATAAAGGCCATCATGAGGCTGAAATCAATCAATGTATCGAAAAGCTAAAGCACTATCAGTATCTTGATGATCACCGAACTGCCCGGGAGTTTGTCGCATACCGCGAGCGTTCCAAACCAATGGGGCGGTTCCGGCTTAAGCGGGAATTGCAGAGTCGGGGAGTGACTCAAGCAATCATTGAAGAAGTGTTGGCGGAGTTTGACGGTGAAAAAGAGCTTGCACTGGCCCGCCAAGCGATTGCAAACAAGAATTTCACTTCCCAGCAAAAATTAACCAGGTACTTGCTCTATCGGGGTTTTTCTTATGAACAAGCTGCCAAAATCTGGCGGGACGAATTTGCTAGAAATGATTAAACTTGACATAAGGGGTAGAAAAGTTTAAAATTATAGATGGCTAATTTTACAAAAACCATTTTTGTTTTTCTTTTCAGCCCCTAAGGCTTTTACTATATAAAATATATTGGATAAATTGGATATTCCTTTTATATTTTATAAGCCAGGGGCACTTGGCTTATTTTTATTCCCGCTGGGAGGTGATGGATTTGGATACACCAACATGGATTATGTTGGTTTTGGCAAGTTCGGCCCTGGCGATTTTCATTGGGTATTTTATACGCAAATATATTGCAGAAGCGAAAATTGCCTCTGCGGAAGAAGCGGCAAAAAATATCATCAATGATTCAATCAAGGAAGCCGATGCCAAAAAACGCGAAGTAATACTCGAAGCGAAAGAGGAAGTTCATAAGTTACGGACAGAATTTGACAATGAAATCAAAGAACGGCGTCAGGAACAGCAGAGAATTGACAAGCGCCTGACCCAAAAAGAAGAATCACTGGATCGTAAGATTGAGAACATCGAGCGCAAAGAAGAGTTTATTCAGAAAAAAGAGAACGAGATCAAGAGTCTAGAGCAAAAGGTACAGAATCTCCATCAGCAGCAAGTGCAGGAATTAGAACGTCTCTCCGGGTTGTCATCGGGAGAAGCTCGGGAACTGTTGCTGCAGAACGTCGAAAAAGAAATTCGGCATGAAACTGCCCAATTGATTAAAGACATTGAGACTCAAGCCAAGACCGAGTCGGAAAAACGTGCCCGAGAAATTGTGTCCCAGGCTGTTCAGCGTTGCGCTGCTGACCACGTGGCAGAGACCACTGTGTCGGTGGTTAATCTCCCCAACGACGAAATGAAGGGCAGGATTATCGGTCGCGAGGGTCGGAATATCCGTGCACTTGAAACCCTGACCGGGATTGACCTGATCATCGATGACACACCCGAGGCGGTTATTGTATCTGGATTTGATCCTGTCCGGAGGGAAGTTGCGCGGATTGCCCTGGAAAAACTGATTTCCGATGGCAGGATTCATCCTGGTAGGATTGAAGAGATGGTCAACCGCGCACAGAAAGAAGTGGAAAATCAAATTCGTGAAGAAGGGGAACAGGCCACCTTCGACAGTGGTGTTCACGGCCTTCATCCCGAACTGGTTAAGTTGCTGGGACGGCTTAAGTTCCGTACAAGTTATGGACAAAATGTGCTCAAACATTCCTTGGAAGTTTGTCATTTAGCCGGTATCATGGCAGCAGAACTTGGTGCGGACATAAAGCTGGCTAAACGTGCCGGATTGCTTCACGACATTGGTAAAGCAGTAGACCATGAAATGGAAGGCCCCCATGTTGCGATTGGCGCAGAACTGGCCCGCAAATACAGGGAAACCCCGGAAGTTATTCATGGAATCGCTGCCCACCATGGCGATGAAGAAGCCCAAACTATTGAGGCAGTGCTAGTGCAAGCTGCCGACGCCATCTCCGCTGCCCGGCCTGGCGCCCGTAGAGAAACGCTTGAATCTTATATTAAGCGTCTTGAAAAGCTGGAAACTATTGCCGAGTCTTTCGATGGTGTCGATAAGTCTTACGCAATTCAGGCAGGACGTGAAATCCGAATACTCGTCAAGCCCGATCGAATTGATGATGTGCTCGCCACCCAAATGGCCAGAGACATTGTCAAGCGCATAGAAGGCGAGTTAGACTATCCTGGTCAGATAAAAGTTACAGTAATTCGCGAGACAAGAGCAGTGGAATACGCCAGGTAACCCTCCGGGGTTTACCTGGTTTTTATTAGGAGGAACAAACCATGAAGATATTGTTTATTGGTGATATCGTCGGAAAAAGCGGACGGGATGCACTTGCCAGCTACCTCCCTGAGCTGAGAAAAGATCATCACTGGGACCTGTGTATCGCCAATGGCGAAAACGCTGCTGGCGGCAAAGGATTAACCGAGTCGGTTGCCCATGATCTCTTGGATCTGGGGATTGATATAATGACGATGGGTAATCACACGTGGGATAATAAGGAGATTTTTAGTTTCATTGATTCCGCTCCCTGGTTGATTCGTCCCTGCAATTACCCTGTTGGCACTCCCGGCCAAGGTTGGATCGTCAAAGAGGTTTCCGGTAAACGGGTAGGTGTAATCAATGTGGCCGGTCAGGTGTTCATGAATCCCCTGGACTGTCCATTTACGGCGATGGACCGAGTGCTGGCGGAAATGGATGTATGCGACTATTATCTGGTGGATATGCATGCCGAAGCCACATCGGAAAAGCTGGCCCTGGCTTATTACCTGGATGGTCGGGTGGGAGCTGTTCTAGGCACCCATACCCATATCCAAACCGCCGATGAACGTGTTTTGCCCAATGGCACAGTCTACATAACCGATGTAGGCATGACGGGAGCGCTTATTTCTGTATTGGGCATGGAAGTAACACCGGTGGTGGAACGTTTTACAACAAAACTGCCCCGTCGTTTCAAGGCAGCTTCCGGTCCTGGAATGGTCAACGCTGTCTGGCTTGATTTGGATGCTCAGCGTATTATCAGGCTGCAGCGACCATAAGAAAAACTGCTGTAAAAAAAGGAATTTTTTTCTCTCTGACGAATATATCATACTATAGGTACTCAATTCTGGTAGAGGGGGTCTTTTTTACGTGGAAATATTGAAAGTATCAGCAAAGTCCAATCCAAATTCTGTTGCTGGCGCCCTGGCTGGTGTTCTCCGTGAGCGGGGCGGCGCTGAAATGCAAGCAATCGGAGCCGGTGCTCTGAACCAGGCCGTCAAGGCCGTGGCCATCGCACGTGGATTCGTAGCTCCCAGTGGTGTCGATCTCATTTGCATCCCCGCATTTACAGACATTCAAATCGATGGTGAAGAGCGGACAGCGATTAAGTTGATTGTTGAGCCGCGTTAAACCGCACTCATAATATTTATCCATTAACCTGTTTATGCAGATAAACAGGTTTTCTTTTGTTTAAACTATTGGGGGAGGAAACATAATGCGATTTGCCGATTTTCACTGTGATACTGTACTGAAGCTATATAATCACCAACTGCAGTTTGCAGATACCGACAAACAAACACATTTGGACTTAAAGCGACTTAAGCAAAATGACTTTATCCTGCAGAGCTTTGCAATTTTTTGTGATCCCCTCTGGGGGCAGGAATCGGTTTTGCGTAATACCCTGCGGATGCTAAATTTAGCCCGGGAACAGGTATTCCAGGAAGTGAATCTGGTCACCGCTGGCGAGCAACTAGAAGATAACGGTCTCAGTGGCATCCTTACCATCGAAGGTGCAGATTTTATCGGGGATGATTTGTTTTTAATTGATTTGGTCCACAACCTCGGAGTCCGTCTGATAACCCTGACATGGAACCATCGCAACACATTGGCCGATGGAGTCGGAGTCCGCGCTACCGCAGGTGGATTAACCCAGTTGGGGAGGGCGGCAATTCAGCGCATGCAGAATCTGAACATAATTGTCGATGTCTCCCACCTTGCTGAAAAGGGGTTCTGGGATGTCTGCAAATATAGCACCCGGCCGATTGTCGCTTCCCACTCCAACAGCCAGCGGCTTTGCGCACACCCCCGAAATTTATCCGATGCTCAGATCAGGGAGATCGGTCAAAACAAAGGTTTAATCGGTGTCAATATGTCAAGGCCGTTTATCGCAGACACTGAAAACAGGCAGGACTTGGAGCATCTGGTTCAACATATGGTTGTACTTTCAGAAATCGCTGGTGTTGAGACAGTCTGTTTGGGATTGGATCTCGATGGGATTCCAGCGCTTCCCAATGGCGCCGACGATGTGTCTAGCGTCCAATTGCTTCCTGACTTAATGGAGCAAGCTGGGTTTGACAAGCGGGAGATAGAGGCTATCTGTTACCGAAACCTTTGCCGCTTCATTAAGACATATTTGGGGTGAAATAATGAGTTACGCCGATCTGCATCTTCATACCACCGCCTCAGATGGGCAAATGACTCCCTGGCAAATGGTCAGGAATGTCGCCAGACAAGGAATTTCCGTGTTTGCAATAACAGATCATGACACCTTCAGCGGCATTGATGCCGCCTGCGAAGCAGCGGTAAAATACAATCTGAAATTCATTCCGGGAATTGAACTGAGCACAATCTGGCAGGATGAGGAGGTGCATATTCTCGGATACAAGCTTGACCATCGAGATCGTAAGCTAAACCAGGAACTAATTCGTTTGCGCAATGCCCGTTCACAAAGGATTGAGTGCATCGTCGATAAATTAACCAATCTGGGCTATTCAATTACGGTTGAAGAGATAAAAGCCTTTGCTCGGGAGAGCAGCAGTGTAGGTCGTCCCCATGTGGCCAGAGCGCTTGTTGCAAAAGGCTACATGACTTCGGTGGCCGAATGTTTTGACGAGCTCCTAAATCAAGGGCGGCCTGGATTTGTCGAGAGGTATAAATTACCTGCTCCGACTGCAATTAGCTTAATCAGAGATGCCGGCGGGGTTCCTTTTCTGGCCCATCCCGGACTGTTGCAAAATGGCCTGAATACTGCGGCCCAATTGCAAGAACATGGTTTGCAGGGAATAGAGGCATTCCATTCGGAGCATGGCGTCGAGCAGGAGACGGAGTTCGTCAGGTTTGCCCAGCAAACGAAGCTCTGGGTCTCAGGGGGTTCTGACTGCCACGGCAGCGGACTTTTGGGTTCTGTAAAAGTAGATCTGGACTGGATTAGGCCCTGGGCATTAAAGGACTAATGGTCTAAGCCAATCACTAGTTTTCGACGAAATATTTCCTGTTTAGGGCAGGAAATATTTTTTTTTAACCGAATATAGATTAGTGATGGCTTAAATTGGACCTTTTTTGTTTAAAAGTGGACCCATAAGGGGGTTGTTGAATGAGGTTCGAGTTAAAACGGGAGACAGGTGTCCCCCTGTATATTCAGGTCAAAAACCAGATTAAAGAAAATATCGAACAGGGTATCTGGACTCCCGGCAGCAAAATTCCCACAGAGCGCAGTCTTGCCCAGGAATTGAACATCAGTCGCAACACTGTAAGCATGGCGTTTCGGGAACTGGAAGCCGAGGGAATACTGGTATGCCAACAGGGACGGGGGACGTTTATCGCCGAATCCGACGAAGCTGTCCGCCGTGAGAGCCGTAAGGAACGGTTGCTGAAAATTATTGATATCGCAATGGAGGAAGCGACAACACTTGGATTCAATCTCGATGAATTTCTGGCCATCACCCACGTCCGTGCCCGGGAAAAGCAGGAGATCCTCTCCAATGTGAATATTGTCCTGATTGAGTGTAACAGGGAACAGGTCGAATATTTTGCACGGGAACTGGCGCACAGTGTGGGCGTGATTGTTCAGCCAATCATTCTGAATGAATTGCAGCGACAACCGGATAAGTTCCAGTCGATTTTACAAAAGGCTGATATTATAATTACTACACTGTTTCACCTTCAGCCAGTGCGTGAAATCGTCGGCAAAATCGATACCGAGATTATCGCTCTGGCCCTCAGTCCATTGCTGGACTCTATAGTCCGCATTGCCCGTTTGCCCAACGGAAGCAATGTGGGGATTTTTTGCACATCATATCTGTTCGCAGACAAAATGATTGCCTCTTTACGCAATGCCGGCATCACGCACCTCCGGTTTGAACGGTTCCTGGGAGCAGAGAATCCCTCAGAACTCGAGGAGCAGGTTGCTTCTGTCGACTATGTAATCACTTCACCCAGCCGTAAGACAGAACTTGCCGGACCAGCCCGCGCATTGGGCAAGGGGGAGGTTATAGAATTTATCTATTCTCCTGATCAAGCGTCAATTGACTTATTGAAGTCAACAGTGTTGGAGCTAAAACAGAAAAACCTGAAGAAGTGGGAGTGAGACGATGGCCAAGTATGCAGTGGAGTTAGTCAGTCGGCTTTGTAAAGGTTGTGAAATTTGCGTTGAAGTCTGTCCCCGGGATGTATTGGTGATGACTGCTCAAGCAAAAGCAACCGTTGCCGTTCCTGAACAGTGTATCGGTTGCAATTTATGTGAATGGCATTGCCCTGATTTCGCCATTACAGTTAAGGAGGCAGCCACAAATGAGTAAGATTCTGTTGCAAGGAAACGAAGCGTGTGTAGAAGGGGCTTTGCAGGCCGGAGTTAGTTTCTTTGCTGGCTACCCAATTACCCCTTCGACAGAAATTGCAGAAAAGATGGCCGAGAAATTGCCCCAAACTAAGGGCGTATTCATTCAAATGGAAGATGAAATAGCCAGTATGGCGGCAATTATTGGCGCCTCCATCGGTGGCGCGAAATCAATGACAGCGACCAGCGGGCCTGGGTTTTCATTAATGCAGGAGAATATTGGCTTTGCCGCCATGACGGAAATTCCGGTTGTGGTTGTGAACGTGATGAGGGGAGGCCCCAGTACGGGAACGCCCACAATGCCCAGTCAGGGAGATTTTATGCAGGCACGATGGGGCACCCATGGCGACCATCCGATTATAGCGCTGGCGCCCAGCAGCGTTCAGGAAGCTTATGATTTGACAATTACCGCCGTGAACATGGCAGAAAGATACATGACACCGGTGTTAATAATGATGGATGAAGTAGTTGCCCATATGCGAGAAGGGATTGAGCTTCGGACACCAAAAGAGGTTATAACCCGTCAGCGGCCTACGGCAACTCCGGAAACTTATCGTCCGTACCAAGTGGGTGCCGATAACATACCCCGTTTGGCGCCCTATGGCACCGGTTACCGATATCACATTACCGGCCTATATCACGATGAAACCGGTTTTCCCACAAATAATAATGAACTTATAAAGTCATCCCTCGAACGTATGCATGCTAAGTTAACCGATAACCTCGATGATATCATTCATATTTCTTGTGAGGATACAAATGACGCCGATGTGATTTTTCTCGCATACGGTTCCCCGGTTCGTTCCGCCCGGTTTGTCAAAAATAAGCTTCAGGCCCAGGGTAAAAAAGTTGGTCTGATTCAGTTGACAACACTGTGGCCGTTTCCCCATGACAAACTCCGGGAAATTGCCGGCGAGACCAATGCCCGTTTTGTTGTCCCAGAGTTAAGTCTTGGTCAACTGGCCGGCGAACTGGAGAAGTCTGTTGACCGGGAGCGGATAATTCCAGTGCAGCGGGTTGATGGTGCATTAATAACTCCACAGGAACTGGAAGCTGCACTTAAGGGGGTATTGTAGGTGGATTACAAAGAGCTTTTGCGCAAAGACAAACTGCCGCATATCTGGTGCCCCGGGTGCGGTCACGGTATTGTTCTGTCGGCATTTCTGCGGGCTATGGCGAAGCGGGAAGTAGATAAAGACAACGTTGCTGTAGTGTCCGGCATTGGTTGTTCTTCACGGGCTGCCGGGTATGCGGATTTTAACACCCTGCACACAACCCATGGTCGGGCAATTGCATTTGCCACCGGTATGAAGTTAGCCCGGCCGGATATGAAAGTAATTGTATTAACCGGAGATGGTGATTGCACAGCTATTGGTGGCAATCATTTCATTCACGCCGCCAGGCGTAACCTGGATTTAACGGTAATCGTGTTTAATAACAATATTTATGGAATGACCAGCGGACAATATTCACCGCTAACACCCCACGACCATCTGGCAACAACTGCTCCCTATGGCAACAATGATTATCCCTTTGATCTGCGGACACTGGCTGAAGGCGCCGGCGCCACCTTTGTCGCCAGAGGTGCCGCTGCCGGTCCAAAACAACTGGAAACAATCATTGGCAAAGGGCTCGATCATAAGGGCTTCAGTGTCATCGAAGCTATCTCCCAGTGTCCCACGTATTATGGCCGCAAAAACAAACTGGGGTCGGCAGTGGATATGTTAAAATACCAAAAACAATCCACATCCACCCGGGAGGAACCCGGTAAAATCCCGTTGGGAGTTTTTGTCCATCAAGAAAGACCGGAATTCAGCCAAACGTATTTCCAGCGGGCTCAGTCATTGGAAACGGAGGGATAAGGATGAGCAAAGAATGGCAAATTATCATCAGCGGTTCCGGCGGCCAAGGGGTAATTCTTGCGGGCATAATTCTCGCTTCTGCTGCCCTGGCAGACGGTAAAAATGTTATTCAAACCCAGAGCTACGGCCCTGAAGCCCGTGGCGGCGCCAGTCGTTCCGAGGTTCTGATTTCCGAGCAGGAATTATCCTTTCCCAAAGTACAATCCTGTAATTTGTTGGTGGCTTTGACGCAGCAAGCCTTGGATAAATACGTTACGTTGCTGGAAAAGGATGGAGTTATTCTTACTGATACAGATATAGAGACAAGTCAGTATGAGAGCCGGCATTCCGTATGTAAGGTTCCCATCTTCGATGCTGTACAGACCATCGGGCGCCCCTTGGTGGCAAATATTGTGACCCTGGGCGCACTCAATGGTTTGACTAAAATTGTGGATGTGAAGCACCTGGAAACAGCCATCGCTGCCAGAGTGCCTAAACCGACAATTGATTTGAACCTAAGGGCTGTACACAGCGGATATAACCTTACAGCCGGGAAGGAGGGGTAGGTAGAGTAATCCTAAATTCTGTTGTCTGTCGGCCATCACTTTATTTTTTGGGAGGGGTATTGGATGTCCGAAAACCTCAATGTGTTTGAAATTGCCCAACAACAGATTAAGGATGCATGTGACCGGCTGCGCCTAAAACCAGCGGTATTTGAGATACTCAAGCAGCCGCTGCGGGTACTGGAAGTTGCGATTCCTGTGAAAATGGATGACGGTTCAATCCGTGTTTTTAAGGGCTATCGCTCGCAACACAATGACGCCCTGGGTCCGGCCAAGGGCGGACTTAGGTTTCATCCCAGTGTCACCCTAGACGAAGCAAAGGCACTATCGATGTGGATGTCATTTAAAAGTGCTGTAGTGGGGCTCCCTTATGGCGGTGGCAAAGGTGGCGTAGCCGTTGATCCCAAGGAGTTGTCCCAAGGGGAGAAGGAAAGGCTGAGTAGGGGATTCATCCGGGCGATAGAGCCGATTATTGGCCCCGACAAAGATATTCCGGCGCCGGATGTCTATACCAACTCCCAGGTCATGGCCTGGATGATGGATGAATTCAGCAAAATCCGTGGCCATAATTCCTTTGGAGTTATTACCGGCAAACCTTTGATCATTGGCGGATCCATCGGTCGAAATGAAGCAACCGCCCGGGGGTGTTCCTTTGTTATCCGGGAGGCGGCAGAGAAGTTAGGGATTAATATAAAGTCTGCCCGGGTTGCTGTGCAAGGCTTTGGCAACGCTGGCAGCATTGCCGCCAGGTTGATGTACGACATGGGGGCGAAGGTCGTCGCCGTCAATGATTCCCAAACCGGTATTTACGCGCCCAATGGGTTTGACCCTAATGAAGTTTGTGAATACAAACAGAAAACCGGCAGCGTTGGCAAGTTTCCCGGCACAACAGCTATTTCCAATAATGATTTATTGAGCCTAGAGTGCGATATCTTGATTCCCGCTGCCATGGAAAATCAGATAACCGAAGATAATGCAACCAAGGTCAAAGCTAAGATTATCGGCGAAGCAGCCAATGGACCAACCACTCCTGAAGCTGACAAAATTCTTCATGCCAACGATGTCTTGGTCATACCGGATATCCTGGCCAGCGCCGGCGGCGTCACAGTATCGTATTTTGAATGGGTGCAAAACCTGCAAAACTATTACTGGGGAGAAGAAGAAGTAAATCAGCGTTTGGAACAGAAGATGGTTGCGGCGTTTACGAAAGTTTATGACATGAGTGTTGAGTACTCAGTAGATATGCGCACCGCTGCCTATATGGTCGCGGTAAAACAATTGGCGGACGCTATGGAAATTCGAGGCTGGTTGGGATAAATTATATTCTCACCCCTCCCTCGGGAGGGGTGAACACATTCTTTTGGAGCGTGGTAAATTATGAAAGAAGATCGTCAAAAAGTTTTGGAACAATGGCAGGAGAAGTTAAATAAAACCACTGCCCGGTTCCCGGAACGAAAAGAGCAGTTTGAAACCAGTTCCCGTATTCCGGTGAAAACAGTTTATACCTCCGAAGACTATGACCAAAGTGATGTTTTTGAGCTGCCTGGCAATTACCCATATACCCGCGGCGTCCAGCCCAATATGTACAGGGGTCGTTTATGGACGATGCGCCAGTACGCCGGTTTTGCCAGCGCCAGTGAATCCAATCGCCGCTATAAATACTTATTGTCCCAGGGCCAGACCGGGCTTAGTGTTGCGTTTGATCTGCCCACTCAAATTGGTCTAGACTCGGATAACGCGCTTGCCGACGGCGAAGTGGGTAAAGTCGGAGTTGCCATTGATTCTCTGGCAGACATGGAGACCCTGCTCGACGAGATCCCTTTGGACAAGGTCAGCACCTCAATGACAATTAACGCACCGGCAATTGTGCTCCTGGCAATGTACCTGGCCGTTGCTGAAAAACAGGGTGTAGAGTGGACCCAGTTAAAAGGCACCATCCAGAATGACATACTCAAAGAATACGTTGCCCGGGGAACCTATATATTTCCACCTGAGCCTTCCTTGAAGATTATCACCGATATCTTTGAGTTTTGCTCTGCCAATGTGCCCAATTGGAACACAATCAGCATCAGCGGCTATCATATCAGGGAAGCCGGTTCAACCGCAGTGGAAGAACTTGCCTTCACCCTGGCCAATGCGATTTGCTATGTTGAGAAAGCAATTGAAACAGGTTTGGAAGTGGATAAATTCGCACCCAGATTATCGTTCTTTTTTAATGCGCATAATAATTTCTTTGAGGAAATCGCCAAGTTCCGTGCCGCTCGCAGACTGTGGGCAAGGCTGATGAAGGAAAGATTTGGCGCCGAAAATCCAAAATCGATGTTGCTACGTTTTCACACCCAAACCGGTGGCTCCACCCTTACCGCACAACAACCCGACAATAATGTGGTTCGGGTAGCTTTGCAGGCGATGGCTGCAGTCTTGGGCGGCACCCAATCTTTGCACACCAATTCCCGAGACGAAGCGCTGGCGCTTCCCAGTGAAGATTCTGTCCGCATTGCGCTGCGCACCCAACAGATAATTGCCCATGAAACAGGGGCTGCGGATGTGGCCGACCCCATGGGCGGCAGTTATTACGTGGAGCATCTAACCGACGAGATTGAAAAAAGAGTTTGGGATTTGCTCAGTAAAATTGACGAGATCGGCGGAGCTGTGGCAGCCATCAACAGCGGTTTTGTCCAAAAGCAAATACTAGACAGCTCGTACCATTATCAGATGGATGTAGAGGCAAAGCGGCAGATTATTGTTGGCGTCAATCAGTTTGCCATCGGCGAGGAAGTGCAGCCCGAGCTCCTGCAGGTCGATCCCGGCGTGCAAGAGGCACAAATTGACAAACTGCGGGTTTTGAAGCAAAATCGCGACAATGACGCTGTCTCCGCGGCCCTGGAAGCTGTAAAGGCGGCCGCCGAGCAAGGTGAAAATCTGTTCCCGCCTGTGCTGGACGCAGTCCGTGCCTACGCGACACTGGGAGAGGTTTGCGGCGTGATGCGCTCGGTGTTCGGCGAATACACTGCATCAGATATCCTTTAACAAGGAGAGATTACTATGGAAAATGCACCAATCAGAGTGTTAATAGCAAAACCGGGTCTCGATGGCCACGACCGCGGCGCCAAAGTTGTCGCCAGGGCGTTGCGTGATGCCGGAATGGAGGTAATCTACACCGGCTTGCGACAATCCCCGGAACAGATTGTCGCTGCCGCCATCCAGGAAGATGTTAATGTTATCGGTCTCAGCTGTTTATCTGGCGCCCATAATTCTCTTTTCCCCCGGGTGATAAACCTGTTACGGGAAAAAGATATTCAGGATATTGTCGTTTTTGGCGGTGGCGTCATCCCGGAAGCGGATATCCCTGGTCTTAAAGCAGCAGGGGTCGCTGCAGTCTTTACCCCCGGTTCACCCCTTGAAGAAATCATTAATACCATTCGGGAAAGCGTGCCAGCGAGGAATGACTGACTGGCGCACGCTGGCCCGAACTATCAGCCGCTTGGAAAATGGCGACCGTGAGATTGTCAGCGAACTGATGCAATTGCCGTTGACCGGTAACGCTCATATCATAGGCATCACAGGTCCCCCTGGCAGTGGCAAAAGTACAATGTGTAATAATCTGGTGTCAAAACTGGCCGCAAATTACCGAGTGGCAGCGATCCTGGTCGATCCAGCCAGCCCGTATTCCGGGGGCAGCATCCTTGGGGACAGAATACGCATGCAATCCCTGGCGGGCATGCCCAATGTTTTTATTCGTTCGCTAAGTAACCGGGGCAACGCTGGCGGCCTCAACAGGACAATCGTCAGCGTTATCCGCTTGTTAATGAAATACGGATTCGAGTATATCCTCATCGAAACCATCGGCGCCGGACAATCAGAAGTCAAAATTGCATCAATTGCCGACACCACCATGGTTGTTGCTGTTCCCAATCTCGGAGACGACATTCAGGCAAGTAAGGCAGGAATGATGGAGATTGCTGATATATTTATTATCAACAAAGCGGACCTGCCAGGAGCAAACATTTTGGACCGGGATATCAGCGAGGCGCTGCCCCAGCGAGACCCGGGTTGGAAAGCGCCTGTGCTCCAGACAATTGCCAACCGGGGCGAGGGGGTAACCGAGATCATCACTGCAATTCAGGAACATGGTCAGTTTCTCGGCAACAACCCGGAAATATTGACCGCCAAGCGTCGCCGGGCGGCCACCTTTGAAATTAAAGAATTGGCGTCCTGGCTGTTGCTCGAACGGCTGGAGTCGGCCTTAACCCCAGAGTTGACCGATAAATTCCTCAGTGGAAAAATTGAGCTCAGCGCCCACTTAGACCGGGCCTGCGCTCAACTACTACAGCGGATTGGAGAGATTTAGTTGTTCAAAAAAATTGACCACCTTGGCATTGCAGTTTCTAATTTAGAGGAGGCCTGTAAGCTCTACGAAGAAAAGCTGGCCATGTCTTGCGCTGGCATTGAGGAAGTGCCGGATCAAAAAGTTCGGGTTGCATTCTTCCCGCTGGGAGAATCCTCCATTGAACTTTTGGAGCCAACGACAGATGACAGCCCGATTGCCAAGTTCCTGGCCAAAAAGGGGCCTGGCATTCACCATACAGCACTGGCAGTGGATGATATCGAAGCGGCAATTGCCCAAATGCAGGCAGCGGGCATGAAAATGATTGATGAAAAACCCCGTTCCGGCGCCCACGGCGCCAAAATTGCCTTCGTCCATCCCAAGTCTACCCCGGGCATGCTCCTGGAATTGTGTGAAAGGAAGTAGAATATGAGCGACTGGCAAGAATTATTAAAACAACTAGATGACAACCGGGAAAAAGTCCAGGCCGGCGGCGGCCCCAAACGTATCGAACAACAGCATAAAGCAGGGAAGCTGACTGCCCGGGAAAGAATTGAGCAACTACTGGACAAGGGCTCTTTTAATGAACTTAATACCTTTGTCAAGCATCGCTGCACCGATTTGGGCATGGACAAGAAGGAGGCGCCCGGCGAGGGTGTGGTTGTCGGCTATGGAACTATCCACGGACGTCTGGTATATGTTTTTGCCCAGGATTTCACTGTCATCGGTGGCAGTCTTGGCGAGATGCATGCCAAGAAAATTTGCAATGTCATGGACCTGGCCGCAAAAACAGGAGCACCGTTAATAGGGCTTAATGATTCCGGGGGCGCCCGTATCCAAGAAGGAATTGATTCTCTGCATGGATATGGCGAGATTTTTCATCGCAATACTATTTACTCCGGTGTTTTTCCTCAGATTTCTGTCATCCTCGGCCCATGTGCCGGCGGCGCAGTTTATTCACCTGCGATAACCGATTTTGTATTTATGTCTGACAAGACCAGTCAGATGTTTATAACCGGCCCCCAGGTTATTAAAACTGTCACTGGCGAAACAATCAGCCCTGAGGATCTTGGCGGCGCCACCACCCATAACCAGACCAGCGGCGTAGCCCATTTCATTGGCGCCGATGAAAAGGACACGTTAAATCAGGTGCGCGCTTTGCTCAGCTACCTGCCGGCAAATAATCTTGAAGCGCCGCCGACAGCCACCAGTGTAGAACCGAAGCCGGTTGATTTCAACCAGTTGGTTCCGCCCACCAGTAACGCTGCTTACGATGTGCGCACAGTGATTGAAGCGATTTTTGATTGTGACTCTTTCATGGAAGTTCACGCACTGTACGCAGCCAATGCCGTAGTCGGGTTTGCCCGTTTGGACGGCAACCCGGTCGGTATTGTCGCAAACCAACCCAACTACCTGGCAGGATGCTTGGACATCAATGCCTCAGATAAAATCTCTAGATTTATTCGCTTCTGTGACTGCTTCAATATTCCGGTCCTGACCTTTGTCGATGTGCCCGGTTATCTGCCAGGCAGCAATCAGGAACACGGCGGAATCATCCGCCACGGGGCCAAAATTTTATACGCGTATTCTGAAGCCAGTGTCCCTGTGGTGACTACCATTCTTCGCAAAGCCTATGGTGGCGCATATGTTGCCTTGGGTAGTAAGTCTTTGGGCGCAGACATGGTTTTTGCCTGGCCTACAGCTGAGGTCGCTGTTATGGGGCCCCAGGGTGCGGTAAACATTCTCTATCGTAAGGAAATGGAGCAAGCAGAGGATCCAGTTTCCAAAAAGGCGGAGTTAACCGAACAATATAAGGAACGGTTTGCCAATCCATATGTGGCCGCTGGCCGGGGATTAGTAGATGACGTGATTTCGCCAAAGGCCACGCGCGCCAGCCTAATCAATGCTTTGACTGTGTTGAAAGGCAAGCGTGTTTCCAAACCCAGAAAAAAACACGGTAATATCCCACTTTAGGAGGGCAACTGATGGAATTGGCCTTTCAAATTGCCGCTATCGGCGTAGGCGTTGTATTTATGACCTTACTCATGTTGAATTGCGCCCTCTGGGTGCTTAAGAGACTGGCAACCGACCCTGAGAAGAAGAATGAACCCCTCACCGCCAGTGAAGCTTCTGTTGAAGCTGATTCGATCCCCCCAGAGCATGTGGCCATAATCGCTGGGGCTATAGCTGCGCAGAATCCCGGTTACCGTATTCGCGCTATCAAGGTAGCTCCAAACAGCAATTGGCAGCAAAGCAGTCTTACAGATTTTCGTCGTTGACAGGAGGAAATTAAATGAAAAAATATCGTATAACCGTGGACGGAAAGACCTATGTTGTAGAAGTTGAAGAACTCGAAAGCGCCCAGCCGACTCCAACCCCAAGTCCAAGCGCCAAACCATCCCAGCCCCAGGCAGCAGTTAAGTCCGCCCCTAAGCAGGCCCCCGTGGCACCGGCTGCAGGGAAAGGCGCTGTGACTGCGCCAATGCCGGGGACAGTCTTGAAAGTGATTGCCGCTGAAGGTGATACCGTATCCGCCGGTCAACCCCTGCTGATCCTCGAAGCGATGAAGATGGAAAATAAAATAACCGCACCGGCCGCCGGTACAGTTAGTGAGATTGCCGTCAGTCAGGGGCAAAGTGTGGATACCGGCCAGCTGCTGGTGCGCATTGACTGAGGTGCCTCATGCTACTGGAAAAACTGGCGCAGTTTTGGGCCAACACCGGTTTCGCCAACATGTTGGACGAACCGCTTCAATTGGTAATGCTGGCAGTAGCCTTAGTACTTCTCTATCTGGCGATTTATAAAAAATATGAACCCTTACTACTGGTTCCCATCAGCTTTGGCATGCTGCTGGCCAATATGCCGGCCAATACATTGATGGCTGCGCCGGTAGATGGCCAACCAGGCGGGTTGCTGTTCTATCTTTATGAAGGGGTAAAGCTGGGGATTTATCCACCCCTGATTTTCCTCGGTGTAGGCGCGTTCACAGATTTTGGACCCTTGATTGCCAATCCGAAAACATTGTTATTGGGCGCTGCAGCTCAGATTGGAATTTTTGTAACTTTTATCGGCGCGATTTTTCTTGGGTTTCCAATTGAACAAGCAGGGCCGATTGGCATAATTGGCGGCGCAGACGGTCCCACCGCTATTTATTTAACCAGTCTGCTAGCACCGGAAATTCTTGGTTCAGTGGCCGTCGCGGCTTACTCTTATATGGCTTTGGTGCCAATAATCCAGCCGCCAATCATGAAACTGCTCACTACCAAAGAAGAGCGGATGGTTTTGATGAAACAGTTGCGGCCAGTAAGCAAAAAAGAACGAATAATCTTCCCGATTATGGTTACCATGCTTACCGGGCTCCTGATTCCGGCCGCCCTGCCTCTATTGGGCATGTTGATGCTGGGCAATTTGCTTAAGGAATGCGGCGTTACCGACCGCTTGTCCAAGAGCGCACAGAATGAACTAAATAATATCGTCGTTATCTTTCTTGGGGTAACCGTTGGCGCCACTGCCAGTTCCAGCGCGTTTCTCAATGTTGCCACATTAAAAATCATTGCCCTGGGTCTGTTTGCATTTATGGTCGGAACAGCTGTGGGTGTGCTGTTTGGCAAGCTTATGCATCGCATGACTAATGGAGAAGTGAACCCGTTAATCGGCGCTGCTGGCGTTTCGGCTGTACCCATGGCGGCCCGGGTAGCTCAAATGGTGGGAAGCGAAGAGAACCCGCAAAACTACCTGCTGATGCATGCCATGGGACCGAATGTGGCTGGCGTCATTGGTTCTGCTGTCGCAGCAGGAATTCTCTTGTCCTTGCTATCTTAGACCCCGGAAGGGGTCTTTTTATTTGTCAGGATGGAGTTTTCATGCCATAATAAGAAAGAGAAAAATTACGCATACAGAAAGGAATGGATTTAACAGTGTTAAAAATCCCCACCGGAATTTCCAATCGTCATTTGCATGTTTCGGATCAGGATATGCAGTCATTGTTTGGAGCCGACTATGAACTCAAGCGTTTTAAAGATCTCAAACAACCCGGGCAGTACGCAGCAGAGGAGAAAGTGGATTTGGTCGGCCCCAGAGGAACGATTAAGGGTGTTCGTGTCTTGGGGCCCAGCCGCGCAAAAACCCAAATTGAAGTCTCCCGCACAGATGCAATCAAGCTGGGCGTAAACCCACCGGTTCGTGATTCCGGCGACCTCAAGCAATCTGAGCCAATAAAGATTGTCGGACCTGCCGGCGAAGTTGAATTAAGCGAAGGGGTTATCATTGCCCACAGGCATATTCATATCACCCCGGAAGAAGCGACAAAACACGACTTAACCGACAAACAAATGGTTTCTGTTTTTTGTGGTGGTCAACGCTCACTGGTGTTCAACAATGTCCTGGTGAGAGTGAGCGATAAATTTGCCCTAGAGTTTCATGTCGATATTGACGAGGCCAATGCAGCCATGTTGAACAATGGCGACTTGGTGGAGTTGGTCAAGTAAATTTACCGGGTAATCATAATTTTCATCCTCTTATAAGGAAAGTACTTATTATTCGGCAAAATTCTACAAAAATAAGTGAATGGCAACTCGCAGCTCAGCTCAGAAAATTTATAACGCTGCTATCGCTACCATTCACAATTTTAGCTTTGCCCGGAAAACACTTCAGTAAAACAAACAATTTTTGCATGGCAAGGATGGTAGTTACCAATGAACCTGCTTGATGTTGAAACTTACAGCATAGAACCCGATAATTACACCGTGATCGATGTCCGCACTGCTGCTGAATACTGGGATGGTTCAATTCCTGGGAGCATAAATGTGCCTGTGTTTAACGCAGAAGAGCGGCAGCGCATCGGCAAGGTTTACAAGCGAAGCCCCAGGGCGGCAAAATTTGTCGCCCTGGACATTCTCGCGCCAAAACTATCTAAGTTCCTACGCAGAATCCACGGTTTCAGCCGTGGCCGTACACCACTGATTGTCTGTTGGCGGGGCGGAATGCGCAGTCGGGCAACTGTGGATTTACTGCGGATGGCAGGCGTCCCGGCTTTGCAGCTAGCCGGTGGTTACCGCGCATACCGTCGCCATATTCACAATGCATTGGAGCAGTTCCAGCTTAAACCGCAGCTAATTGTGTTAAAAGGAAAGAGTGGTACAGGCAAAACTGAGCTTATCAAAGAACTGCAGTCCATGGGGATTCCTACTCTGGATTTAGAGGGTTTCGCTCAACATAGAGGTTCTGCTTTTGGCGGCTTCTGCCGTCAACAACCAAGATCCCAGAAGACATTTGATGCTTTATTGTATAACGCACTAAACGAACATAACCATGCCCGTTTCTTAATCGTGGAGGGCGAAAGCAAACGGATCGGTAATATCTATCTGCCGGATTTTTTCTATTTGGCAATGAAGAAAGCACCCGTGATTGAGGTCAATTGTAAACTTGAAATCCGCATACAACGCATCGTTGCAGAATATGCACCAAAAACACATCAGGAGGAAGAACATCTTGGCCGAGCCCTTGAACGTTTGCAACCGAAACTTGGCCATGATGTCCATAAGCTTATAAAACAATATTTGGATGCTGGCAACTATTTTGAGTTTGTAAAGCAAGTACTTGTCCAGTATTATGACAAAATTTATGATTTTCAGCTTCCTGGAAAGGAAGTAATCGGCGCGGTGGATTCGGGAGAAATAAAAAAAGCGGCAACCGAAATTGCCGCTTTGGTCCATACTATTTATGCTGATTGAAGAATTGACGGGGTTTTGTAAGCAATAGTTTAAACTGGCCCATTGTTTCCCGCAAATCTTCGCCGAAGGTCATGTTCGGGTCATACTCGCCGTCTTCGTCATTGACGAGACTGGTGTAACGGCTACGGGCCAACATGAACACACGGAAGAAATACAGGGCTAGTACAAAAGTTACAAACACCAGATAACTGTCGTAGACAAGGCTGAGGATCGTTCCGCCGACCATTAACACCGCAATAATCAATGAAACACGTTTGAAAAAGCGCAGTCGGCCGGGGTCTTCTACAATACAGTTTACACACTTTTCAGTGAAGCGCAGATACACTTCATAAGCAATAGCAATTATCCAGTAACCAAACAAACCAACAACAATTAAAAGGAATATTTGTTGTAATTGACTTAAACCTGACATCTCTATGCCCCCTTACAGCTCTCTATGTGTTTATATTGTTACATAAAAACATAACATTTTTCAAGCTTTTGTTAACAAGTTCCATTTATAACTATTTATCAGCGGAATGAAATCCTCGGCTAAAAAAATGGAGGAGAATTCAAATGAGTAGAACCATCGTATTTGGTCTAATCGTTTGTCTGCTTGTTGCAGTTAATCCAAGCCTTCTTGAATCCTCGGACAACCACGCAAAATCAGGACATTTTCTTTGTGATCTAGATGTTCCTGATAATGTAGCTTTCTTCAGCGCCGAATCCCAACCATTCGTTCGATCGGTTTAATTCAGTTATAATCAATGTGGATGATTTAGTTAATTGCGCAAGAGATTCGGAAATCCTTGTTGAACTTTTCCAGTCAGGAAAGGCAGTTTATGTCGTTGGCAATGATCTTCAGCCTGAGCACCACGATGTCCTGTACGAGCAAACTATTGGACTAGACAATGCAGAAGAAATACTCTTTGACAAAGAAGACTATTTACTGGCAACAGGTGTTTTAAAAACCAACTATGGCATTGCGCAGATTCATGTACTATCAGACACACCTGAATTTGACCAAAATATCATGAACCATGTAGCGAAACTTTATGACTCAACCTTTGAACATGAGTTGTCTGATGAAGATAACTATTCCGAGTCTGTCCAAAACATGCCTACAGATGGAACCTGGTCTATAAAGAACCGGTCGCACCGAATAGTAAGTAAAATTTTCACAGCTTACTTAAGTACCATTGGCTCTTTTACTCAGTATGGGACAGTGAGATTGCTAGAGAATCATAGCGACCCGTGGTATCAGTATGTAAGCCTCACGCTCACAAACGAATCTGCAGCGGGAGAAGCCCACGGCAGTCCCTGGGTCCGAGATAGAGACGAGTGTTCAATTGTTATTCAGGCTGGCGATAACTTAATCGATTATGCACCTAGTTCAAATCTAGGCAGCAATCAGACAGTAAATTTGTCTTTATCCGGAGCTGGGCCGCAGGTAGGTTGGTCGTGGAACACATATTCAACAAACACATACAACTATAGCGCGATGCCGTTACAACGAATGCGCCACAGGGTTAGTTATAGTGGAAGTTTGCGCTTCGCTACACATCTATGGTATCCCGGTCTGCAGCATCAAAATCATCGTGATTACCCATGGCAGCCTGAGTGGAATTTTGGCTATACCTTCAATAATACTTTAGATTATGTGTTATACGATATGTTTGCAAGAAAAAATCTCAACTATGAGTGGAGAAGGTCTTTTTTACCGTAATTTATTTGTTTTAATATGATGCTAATATTAAGTTCCCTCAGTTTTACTACGAGGGAATATTTTTTTAGGAAGGAAACTACAGCTTATAGATCTGCTGATTATGCAGCTAAGGGGGTTTTATTTTTTGTCTATTTTTGATTACAATAGAGATATGTGATTAGCCAAGCGGAGGGACTGGAAATGACAATAAAACCCCGTACATATTTTGTAAGGACCTACGGTTGTCAGATGAATGAACGTGACAGTGAAACAATTGCCGGAATCTTTAGCGCTCGGGGGATGAAACCTGCCGATTCTATGGATACTGCCGATATTGTCATGGTCAATACCTGCACTGTGAGAGACAAGGCGGAGCAAAAGGTTTTTGGCCTTTTGGGCAAATTGAGGGAACTAAAGGAAAAACGCCCGGATATGCTTCTGGGAATATGCGGTTGCATGCCCCAGCAACAACAGGTGGCAAAGCGCATCCGCTCTCGGTTTCCGTTCATGGATATTATCATTGGCACCCATAATCTTCAACAGCTGGACACTTACCTGGAACAGGTGCTGATGGAGCGTAAACAAATACTTGAAGTGTGGGAGGAACGTCAGCAGCAAGAATTATACGCTCCCGCCCGGCGTTCCGCCGGGCTGAAGGCGTTTGTCAATATCAATTGGGGCTGCAATAACTTCTGCACCTATTGCATCGTCCCATTTGTCCGGGGGCGGGAGAAGAGTCGTTCCCAGGCAGATATTATTGCAGAAATTGAGGGCCTGGTTAATGAAGGTTACCGGGAGGTTACGCTTCTTGGGCAAAATGTCAACAGTTATGGCAAGGATCTCCCGGACAAACCTGATTTCGCTGAGCTTTTGGCAGCAGTCAATCAAATCGGCGGTCTTTGGCGGATTAGGTTTATGACTTCACACCCCCGGGACGTTTCGGCGCGACTGATTGATGCCATCGCTGGCCTGGATAAAGTCTGCAAACATCTACATTTGCCAATACAGGCCGGGAGCGACCGGATTCTTGCCGAAATGAACCGGGGTTATACACAGGAACATTATTTACTATTGGTAGAGCAGATCCGGGCGAAAGTTCCTGATATTGCCTTGACTACCGATATAATTGTTGGCTTTCCTGGCGAAACCGAGGCGGATTTTGCCGAGACAATGGCTGTACTCCGGCAAGTAGAATTTGATTCGGCCTTTACGTTTATGTACTCGCCCCGCAAAGGTACTCCCGCCGCGGGCATGGAGGCTCAGGTGGAGACCGCTGTCAAGCGGGAGAGGTTACAAAAACTCATTGCCCTGCAAAACGAGATCAGTCTCAAACGCAACCGGGCCCTTATCGGACAAACTGTTAACGTCCTCTTTGAGGATAAAACAGAAGCTATGTTTAAGGGGCGCACCGAAGGAAATAAGCTGGTTTTTGCAGCCAGTGCAAACAATCTTCTGGGTAAACAGGCCCAGGTTACAATAACAGAAGCCAAGACCTGGAATTTAGTGGGGCAGGTGATGGACGGAAATGACTAAATTATCTCCCATGATGCAGCAATACAGGGACACCAAGGACAAGTATCCCGATTGCCTGCTGTTCTTTCGGGTCGGCGACTTCTTTGAGTTGTTTTTTGATGATGCCGTGCAGGCGGCAAAGGAGCTTAATATTGCCCTGACCAGTCGTGACGGCAATAAAGAGGACGGAATCCCCATGGCCGGTGTTCCCCACCATGCCATGGAAAACTACTTGAGTCGGCTGGTGAAGCGGGGGTATAAGATAGCTATTTGCGACCAGGTGGAGGACCCCAAGGCCGCCAAGGGCCTGGTGCGTCGTGAAGTCACCAGGGTAATAACTCCCGGAACAATTATTGAGGACAATTTTCTGGACCCAACACGCAACAATTGGCTGTTGGCGTTGTGCCGGGAAGGGCGTAATTGGGGAGTGGCCTATGCGGATATCTCCACCGGTGAATTTTTCTGCTCGGAACTGGAAGCGCCTCGGGAACAAATCGAGGCCATTATTTCGGCCCTGGCGCCGGGAGAAATCCTTGTGCCCCCGGAGTTGAGCAGGCAGTTTTGCGGTCCCTTCGTCACAACAGCAGCTGAGGCAGGGGCGGACCCTGATTTTGCGCCGAAGGATAACCCGGTATGGCTTCATCCGCTGGCCCGCCGGGCAACGACAATGATTCTCGCCTATTTAGGGGACAAGCACCGGCTCTCGGCCAGGCATTTTAATACACTTTCCTGGCGGGACTTTAACCGCTATCTCTATCTGGACGCAGTCAGCCAGCGCAATCTGGAACTGGTTAGCGCCCTCAGCGGCGATCGCAGCGGCCCGTCGCTCCTCAAAGTTCTTGATGCCACCAGCACTGCCATGGGCGGGCGGCTGTTGAGACAGATGTTGATTACGCCCCTGGCCGATGCCCAGGGAATTAATGAGCGCCTGGACGCTGTTGAAGTTCTGACAGACAATTTTCTAGTCCGTAAAAAGCTGCAACGGCTTTTGGCGGATATGTACGACTTGGAACGCATCGTAACAAAGGTCAGTTATAATACTGCCAACGCCCGGGATCTTAATGCCCTTAAAACCTCTCTGGATGCCCTGCCAGGGCTTTCTGAGTTGCTTCAAGACATGGAGTTGCCGACCCTTTTGCAAGCGGCCAGAGACCGTTTGACAGGGTTTGAAACACTTTCTGGCCTGATTGGCAAGGCGCTGCAACCTGACCCGCCGCTGACCATCAGGGAGGGAAATATAATCCGCTCGGGATATTCAGAGGAACTGGACGCGCTCCGGGCGCTTGCTTCAGATGGCAGCGAGTGGTTAAAACGCTATGAGCAAAAGCTAAAAGAAGAGACAACAATTAAGTCCTTGAAGTTGGGTTTTAACAAAGTCTTTGGTTATTACATTGAAGTGACGCGTGCCAATTTGAACGCAATTCCCGATTTCTTTATTCGCAAACAAACTCTTGTAAACGCAGAGCGATTCATCACGCCAGAACTTAAGGAGTGGGAGGAAAAGATTATTTCCGCCCATGAGCGCCAGCATAGTTTGGAGTACCAATTGTTTTGTGAACTGCGGGAACATGTTGCTACTTTTTCGGCGCGGATACAAGCCACTTCTCGGGCGGTGGCAACCATCGACTGTTTTATCTCCCTTGCAGAAGTGGCAGTGAGCAACAACTATTGCCGTCCGCAGGTGAACAGCAGTGACTGTCTTGTTATTACAGAAGGTCGGCATCCTGTTGTGGAGAAGTTTGGCGAGCATCAGTTTGTCGCCAATGATTGCACGCTGGATACCGGCCAAAGTCAGATTCTAATTATCACCGGGCCGAATATGGCTGGAAAGTCTACGTACATGCGCCAGGTGGCTCTGATTGCGCTCATGGCCCATGTCGGTTCTTTTGTGCCGGCCGAAGCGGCCAGAATTGGCGTCCTAGATGGCATCTTTACCCGTATTGGTGCCAGTGATGACCTAGCATCAGGCCAGAGCACCTTCATGGTGGAAATGTCTGAGCTGGCGCGCATACTGCGCAGGGCCACAGCCAACAGCCTGATCCTGCTGGACGAGATTGGACGCGGCACCGGAACCACCGACGGCCTAAGCATTGCACGGGCCACCATCGAATATCTGCACAACACTCCTGGGATAACAGCCAAAACTTTGTTTGCCACCCATTATCATCAACTAACTGCTCTGGAAGAGCTGGAACGGGTGGAAAATTGCTCGGTTCAAGTGGCAGAATCAATGGGAGAAGTGACCTTCTTGCATAAAATCATTGCTGGCGGCAGTGATCGCAGTTATGGCATCCATGTTGCCAAACTTGCCGGTTTGCCGGAGCAATTAATTGCTGCTGCCGGTCAGTATTTAGAAACTATGATTGCTGAAGGCTCTGCAGAGACGCCGGTTGTGCGGGAAACTGCCGCAACCCGGGCGCCCCTTGACCCTGGTGTTCAGGAGATAATCAGGCAATTATCTGCCTTAGACCCCGACGATATCTCGCCCCGTCAGGCCTGGGAAATCCTTGCCTGGTTACAGCAAAAAGCGGCTTCGCTGCCGGGGAGTGGTGTGAACTATGAAGATTAGATTGCTGCCGCCGGAAATTGTCAACAGAATCGCCGCTGGCGAGGTGGTGGAACGTCCAGCATCGATAGTCAAGGAGCTAATGGAGAACGCTATTGATGCTGGCAGTACCCAGATTTCGATAATTGTTAGAGCTGCCGGCCGAGAGCTGATTCAAGTCGCCGATAACGGTGAGGGGATGGAGGCCGCCGATTTGGAACTGGCGGTCCAATCCCATGCCACTAGCAAAATAACAAGCGACAGCGACCTTGAGGCGCTGACTACCTTGGGATTCCGAGGAGAAGCTCTGGCCAGCATTGCAGCAGTCTCACGTTTGAGTATTATCACCCGCACGGCTGAAAACGTTACAGGCAGCCAGCTACGGGTCGAATATGGCGAACCCGGTGCAGTCAAACCGGCGGGCTGTCCCAGCGGGACGACTGTTACTGTCGAGGACTTGTTTGCCAATACTCCGGCACGAAATAAGTTCCTTAAGAAAGATGCCACCGAGCTGGCGCTAATCAGTGAAGCGGTACAGCAGCAAATAATCGCCCACCCGGGTATCCGTTTCAGTTTACAACATAACAATCGTCAACTGCTCAGTTCACCGGGAGCAGGCAAATTAGCCGAGGCGATAGCAAGCATTGCCGGATTGGATACTGCTGAAGCTTGTTTGCCCTGTACCGGCTGTTTGGAAGGGTACCAGGTTGATGGATACATCGGCAGCCCCCGGTTGCATCGCAGCAACCGCCAAATGCAGTTCTTTACGGTTAACGGTCGCTCAATTGTCAATCGACTGCTCTCGGCAGCGGTGGAAAAAGCGTTCCATACCCTGCTTCCTGTCAAGCGCCATCCGGTTGTGTTTCTTAATATCACGCTGCCCAGCGACCAATTGGATGTGAATGTGCATCCGACAAAGCGTGAGGTAAAATTCGCCCGCCCAGATATCTTGTTCCGGTTGCTATTCAATAGCTGTCTGGAAGCGTTGACACCTGCAAGTTCTTCTGCGCTGCCGGGAATCAATCGCCGGCAAGAATATACAGCGCCAATTAGTACGCCGGCCACGCCTAGTGAACATATAAGTGCGCCGATATTCAGACACCCCCCAGAACAAACTGCTCCAGCGCCGACTCAATTATCAATCGAGATCCGGGAAACCGGGGCAGCTACTGAACAAACGCAAATTCTCGGTCAGGTTTTTGCTTCTTTTTTGGTGGTAGCCACCGGCACGGAGCTGGTGTTGATTGATCAGCACGCTGCCCAGGAGCGCGTGATGTACGAACATTTCATAGCAAAACTGGCAAGTGGCGAAAAAGCAAGTCAGGTGGTAGTTCCTGTGGAAGCCGAACTACCTGCTCATCTGTATCAATATGTTCGCAGCCATTTGAGCGATTTAACGGCATTGGGATTTCGACTTAATCTTACAGAGACCGGCCTGATTGTCAGGGAAGTGCCGATTTTATTTAAAAAGGTCCTGTCGCCGGAGGATATACTAACAATTGTTGAGACATTGAACTCCGGCGTTGAGACCTCATTGCAATCCCATAATGACGCGGCGCTGATGTTGATGGCTTGCAAGGCCGCCCTAAAAGCTAATCAAAAGCTTAGTGTTCATGAGGCCAGGGCGCTGCTTGACGAACTTAATCGTTGCAAAAATAACGCAACTTGTCCCCATGGCCGGCCCATCAAGGTCGCATTTAACCGCATGCAATTAGAGAAAATGTTTGCCAGGAGATGAAAATGGCGATTTTAACCACCGCTCGCAAACCAGACAATTCCACCCGTCTAAGGGCGAATAGACTCAGTTTGGAGACGGGTATCCCGTTTATAGAACGTGGCAATCTGAGTCTTGAGCTTTTGATTAGTGAATATGAACAGGTACTCTTGGTGGAAAAGCAAAAATTTGCCTGCCACACCACTGCCGGCGAACTGTTCTTTCATCCAAATCTTTCGGCGCTTAGAATCAAAAACCTGCGTCAGGGCGCCGAGGATTTCCTCTGTACCGCTATGCAACTGCAACCAGGGGATCAGGTCCTAGACTGCACCGCCGGCCTTTGCGCCGACAGTATTGTCGCGAGCTTCGTTGTTGGCGACCACGGGCAGGTTACCGCCTTGGAAGCGTCGCTGTATATTTATCTTGTTGTGCGGGAAGGTATCCGTGCCAAAATGGCGCCGTCGCGTCTGCAGGCGGCTGTGGAAAGAATTAACCTGGTTCACGCTGATTACAGGACATTCCTCAACCAATTACCGGCAAAATCATATGACATTGTCTACTTTGACCCGATGTTTGCCATTCCTGTCCAGAAGTCTTCAGCATTTACGCCGCTCCGACCCTTGGCCGAATATAACACGCTGACAAAAGCTGTTCTGGAACAAGCGGCCCGGGTGGCTCGGCGAGTAGTTGTTGTCAAGGAGCGTTCGTTTTTTGACTTTGAAAAATTAGGTCTGGACAGGGTAATCGGAGGGAAAGGGAGCAAAATAGCATATGGAATTTACGCCCCAGGGGGGAGTTTATGAAGAAGATTTTGCTGCCGGTAATTGCCGGCCCCACTGCTTCCGGCAAATCTGATGTGGCTGTAAAACTTGCCTTGCGCTTTAATGGCGAAGTTGTCTCGGCAGATTCGATGCAGATATACAAGTTCATGGATATTGGAACCGCCAAGGTGGATAAGGAGACCCGGGCCCGGGTTCCCCACCACATGCTGGATATTGTCACTCCAGATGTCAATTACAGTCTGGCCATGTACCAAAAACAGGCCGGAGACATTATTGAAGCAATAGCTGCCCGGGGACAGCTGCCACTCCTTGCCGGCGGTACGGGATTGTACATAAAGGCGTTGATTGAGAATTATCCTTTAGATCAATTGCCCCACGACCCACAAACCCGGGAACGACTTGCGTCAATGTGGTTACAAAAGGGCGAAAAACATATGTACAGCTGGCTTGCCCAGGTTGCCCCCGAAGATGCCAGCCGCATTAATATCGGGGACAAGCGCCGGGTCCTGCGGGCTTTGGAGATTTATTGCCTCACCGGCCGCGCTCCTAGTGAGATACATTCCGAGGCTCGGGCCAAATCACCGTTCGTTCCGTTACTTATTGGGTTGACAATGCCCCGGAAAACACTGTACGCTAAAATAAACCGTCGAGCACAGGCTATGGCGGCGGCAGGTTTACCACAAGAGTATTCTATGTTAATTTCCATGGGCTTCGCTGCCGACGCCAATTCGATGCTGGGCCTGGGCTACCGACAAGCTGGAATGTTAATCAAGGGAATTTGGTCTGAACAACAAATGTTAGAACACCTGCAGCGGGACACCCGCCGTTATGCTAAACGGCAGCTCACCTGGTTTCGGTCAATGCAGGATATTATCTGGCTGGATAACAGAGATCCTGCCAAAACTGTAGACACTATTTCTGTACTGATAGCAGGAAAATCAGGAACTTTCACGAATAGTAAAAATAAGGATAAATTAGCGCGGAGGGATACAATTGAACAAACTTAATTTGCAGGACTTGTTTTTGAACCAAATCAGAAAGGATAATATCCTCGTTACTATTTTCTTGCTTAACGGTTACCAGATAAAGGGTTTTGTGCGCGGGTTTGATAACTTTACAGTTGTTATGGACAGTGATGGAAAACAGCAGTTAATCTATAAGCACGCCATTTCAACCATCATTCCCCAGAAAGCAGTTGGCCTGAATCCTGACAAGCTTGACAGCAGTATGTAAGCAGCGCCAGACCCTGCATTTACTTGCGGGGTCGGTGTATGTACGGACAACAGGGAAGGATTCTGCATATACTGATGCATACAGTTAATCAGGGGAGGGATTGCTGTGGGCATCAAGAGCTGTTACGGACCGGGTGCAGAACGGGTTTTCACCCAAGGTAAATTAGGAGGAGAACAGCTGACGAACGTTTCGATTAGTCAGGATTCTGCTCCAATGACAACCCTAAAGAATTTAATCGGTCTCGGAAATGTCAAACAATTGGTGTCAGAACTAGAAGCATATATCAACATAAAGAAACATCGGGAGAACTTTAACTTAAAAAATGAGCCCTTGGTTTTGCATATGATCTTTAAAGGCAATCCCGGCACCGGAAAGACTACCGTTGCCCGCTTGCTAGGACAAATCCTGCTTCAATTGCAAGTTTTACCCCAAGGGCATCTGGTGGAGATTGAACGCGCTGATTTGGTTGGCGAGTATATCGGGCACACCGCTCAGAAAACCAGGGAACAGATTAAGCGGGCAATGGGCGGAATTCTATTTGTCGACGAAGCATACTCTTTGGCCCGGGGCGGCGAAAAAGATTTCGGCAAGGAAGCTGTAGACACCATGGTCAAGGCGATGGAGGACCATAAAGATGAATTTGTCTTAATCCTAGCTGGCTACACTGCGCCAATGGAAGAGTTTCTGCGTCTTAATCCCGGCTTAAAGTCACGGTTTCCTATTCAACTAAATTTTCCCGACTATACAATTAAACAACTATTGGAAATCTCTCAGTTAATGTTGGCTGAGCGTGAATATAAACTTACAGCCCGGGCAACTGCCCGGCTGAGAGAGATTTTGGAGCAGCGGTTTTTGTACGGCACTGAAGACTTCAGCAATGCACGTCTGGTCAGAAACATTTTGGAACTAGCAATCCGTCGCCACGCCCTACGGCTCAAATATGTGACCAGTCCTACAAAAGATCAGCTGCAAACACTAGAATCATGCGATATCCTTCAGTCTCAAGCCACACAAGCAGAAGGAATCTAAAAGGGGGAAAACTATGCATCCTTTTCCCACGAAGTATCTTAAACAACATTATCCCGTCCTGGGAACAGAAATTGAAGAGGCCGCAACAAGGTTAAGCACACAACAGTATTCTGATACATCCTTCGCCAATCAGGATAAAGTGCTCAAAGCTTTCGGCCGCCACAAAGTCAGCGCTGATGATTTGTGGGGCAGCACAGGCTATGGGTACAATGATTTAGGCAGAGAGAAGCTGGAAGCGGTTTTCTGTACGGTTTTTGATACTGAGAGGGCTTTGGTGCGTCCCAATATTGTCTCGGGGACCCACGCAATTTGGCTGGCGCTGAGCGCCAATGTAAAACCCGGGCAGAAGGTGCTCTCGGTGACCGGCGAACCCTATCCGACAATGAAGTCGGTGCTAGCCGCCGATGGTCCAGGCAGCTTTAAGGAAATAGGGATAGAGTTTGATGCTGTTGATTTAACTGAGACCGGTGATTTCGACTACAATAAAATCCAGGATTGGATTGACGCGGACACAGCAGTGATTTATGTGCAAAAGAGCAGGGGCTATTCCCTGCGTGCACCATTATCCTGCGGCGCCATCGATGAATTTACAAACTGGCTCAATGGTTGCACTTACCGGCCGGTTGTTCTGGTGGACAATTGCTATGGAGAGTTTGTGGAGATACTTGAACCAAGCCAATGCGGCGCAGATATAATCGCCGGCTCACTGATAAAAAATCCCGGTGGCGGCCTGGCCGAAACCGGAGGCTACATAGCAGGACGTGCTGATTTGGTGGCCAATGCTGAGCAAAAACTGCTGGCGCCGGGTTTAACTGATATGGGCGCAACCGGCACGATGCTGCGCTCGATCTTCCAGGGATTTTTCCTCGCTCCCCACTGGGTAGGACAGGCGCTCACTGTGGCCCGTTATGGAGCCATTATGGGCGAACTTTTGAGTTACGAGGTTTATCCGCAATGGAAAGCATCCCGACATGACATAGTCCAGACGCTCGTTCTAAATGATCGCAATCTGATGTCCAGATTTTGTTCGACGATTCAGAGCCGTTCGCCCATTGACTCATTTGTCACCCCCACCGAGGGGTTAATCCCAGGATACAATTCACCTGTTTTGATGGCGGCAGGAAGCTTTATCCAGGGCGCCAGCCTTGAGTTGTCGGCTGATGGTCCAGCTTGTCCGCCGTATATAGTCTACGTCCAAGGCAGTCTAGGCATCGAGCATGGGCTTTTGGCCCTGACCGAGGCGTTTGCTGCACTTAAGCAATAAGCGAGAAGGGGAGAGGGGATTGAATCTGCAGTTAGTCGTTAACGCCTTTGTTGCCGCGTTGGCACTGCTGTTTGCACTTGTTGGAGTGATTATTCCAGGACTGCCCGGAATACCGGTGCTTTGGCTGCTGGTGGCCCTTGACTATTGGTGGCTGGGCCGGTTGGGCCTTGCAGCTGGATCAATGGTTATTTTAAGTGTTCTGGCGGCAGCTACACTGATAATTGACCAGCTGGCAACCCTGGTTGGTGTAAAAAAAAGAGGCGGCAGCTTTCTTGGAGTGGTCGGCACTATTGTTGGACTGGTTGGGGGAATGGTGCTTTTTAACATTCCCGGTATGCTGATCGGTTGTTTCACCGGAGCTTTGGTGGGTGAACTGATAAACGGTCAGCAATTTCAGAAGGCCACTTCAATTGCGTTTGGTTCGCTTGTGGGTTACGCCTTCGCTACAGCTTTTAAACTGGCGGTGTGGGTTTACTATACTGTCACGCTCTTTATCTATATCTTTGCAATCTAATGTAACTGCTAACCCATAATGCCCACCAGTAGACGTCATTAATTGGCCGCAAATTGCCGGACAAGCTGACCAGAATGGAAGGGAGAATTAGAGCAATTCTCCCTGGACAACTACCTTCACCATATGG
>VEMY01000008.1 GCA_009711825.1 Bacillota bacterium
ACAGCCTTGATGAGATTGCGTCCATGGATACAGCGGAACTTGCCGACTACTTGCAGATAAAGGGTAAGAATCGGTTCAATTCTCCTGAGAAAGTAGCTGCCTGTATCCAAAAAGCGGCTCGTTCATCATACAGACTCTAAGTTACGCGACCTTCGTATTTTGCCCGCAGGGCTTCGTTGCGCTCGTCAGCACCCTCGATATTCTGGCTCATATAAATCGGGGGCTCGTAATTACGCTCCAATAATAATCGCAGGGTCTCGGCATTCAGCGATTGAGCGATAAACACATTGGCCACCGAAGAACCGCCACAGACCTTCACCGGCAGTTCCGGAGAGCTGAGGATGGCGTCACCGTGGGGAACGCAATTGTCGATTACTACATCAGCAACTTCAAACAGACGCTTGCCGCTGGGGTGTCGGGATTGCGACTTGCTGGAATGATCCACCGAAGTGACCGCCGTCAAATGCAGCCCCCGGCGCTTGGCCTCCATGGCGATTTCCACCACGGAACCGTTGATACCGGAATTGGAACAGATGATAAAGCTGTCCTGAGGACGAATGTCATGGAGTTTTAGGAGAGCGAGACCGTTGTCAGGGTTACGCTCGGTGGCCGGATCCTTCAGCTCCTCCGCGGAGATAACGCCGCTCAGGGCCAGTTGATCCAAAAGCACTGCGTTAAAAGGAACCATGCCGCCAGCCCGGTGGGCCAATTCAATTGCAAAGGATTTGGAATGCCCCGGCCCGTATACCTGAACAACGCCGTCATTGGCAATTACATCTGCCATCACCGCGGCCGTTTTCTTGATGTTTTCCATCTGTTCAGTTCGGACCCGCTCAATAATTTTTTGCGCTTCGTCAAAAAACATTTGTGGATTTATACTCATCTTTACACTCCCTCTATAATTTTTTTTATTACCTGTTTATTTTGATACAGACATCTATACCACTAGAGGCAAAAGTAATTGTTGTTGTACTGGATTAGCCAAGTCTTTGACTAATACCGTACTCTCCCCCAGTACTTTCTAATTAACTGTTCATTAGGCGAATCACTGTGATTAAGATTTCCACTCAAGAGCACTGGCGGTTGAATCCCTTTCTCTATAAGCGCTTCAATTGCCCGCACAATAATTAGATGAATAATAAATGTTGCGCTGATATTCGATGTAGGGCCAATCGGTGCCTCCAGACCTTCAAGTTTAACGCTGGCATCACCCAACTCGCCGCAATTGTCAATGACCAAATCCGCCACATCTGTTAACTTTTTTCCACTGGAGTGGCGAGAATCCATTTTGTCGCAATATGCCCTGGACAGGATAGCGATAACAGGCACCTGTCTGCGCTGAGCTTCCCAGGCCACATCAATTGGCGCCGCATTACGTCCTGAATTAGATATTACGATTAAGCAATCTTGGGGGAGCGGTTTGTGGTAGTCGAGAATGATTTTGCCCCACCCTTCCATTCGTTCCGCAAACTTAGCTTTGCTAGCCTGCTCATTACCAGTCAGACTGGGTTCCAGAATTACATTAACCGGAGCCAACCCCCCGGCCCTAAAGGCGATTTCCTCTGCGACCATATGAGAATGTCCGGTCCCAAATGTATGAAGCACACCGTCATCAGCCAGGCGATGTGCAACCAAGTTCCCTGCCTCAATGATTGCCTCCATTTGCGTGTTCCGGACCCTGTTTAGAACTTCATCAACTTTGCTGCTAAAGGCAGCCGTTGCTTTCACTAAGACCTCTCCCTTCTGGAAAACGGATACTCATGTCCTGCTCTACAGCATAGGTCAGATTTCTGCTGAGGCCGACCTGTTTTAAAGCAGCGGGCACTTGCCAGTCCCGGTATTGGGCAAGCCGGAGCAAGCGTGCATCGATGTCGGCGTTTAGCTCCGCAATTGCTTCCGGGTTGGTCCAGAGTCGAAACTTTCCCTCCCGGACTAGGGCGGCCAAATCTCGCTCGTCCTTTGCCGCGCGCTCAAGCTCTATGGCATACAAGCCCAGAGCTCCAGTGTGATGCCCATCGGAAGTGGCCACCAAAGGCAGATTGCAGCGTCGTTGCAGCTCGGCAATCGGTTGCTGCATATATTCCCGAATACTGGTGCTGTATACTTCAATGGCATCAAATCCTGCCGCCAGGATATCCGGGCGGACTTCGGTGGACCAGCGGAAGGGATGGGCAAGAATCGCCGCCCCCTGATGCTCTAGGACAGCCTTGATTAGCTCTGCAGGAGGCATCAGCGGATAAAACAAGCTGGCATCAGGAACTCCCAGGACAACAATATGCTCCTCCCAGCTGATGCTGACCTCTATACCACCGAAGATACGAATCGTCGGATAGCAGCGTTGCAATTCGGCCAACTCTTCCCGGGACCACAGATAATTATGCTCGGCCAGCACAATTGCGTCCAGGCCGGCGTCGATTGCCGATTCCACCATGGCCTCCGGGGTGGCCTTGCCGCAGTCTGAGTACTTGCTGGTGTGAACATGCAAGTCTACACGCATGACATTATATTTCGGTGCGGTACAGATTTGTGGCAGACTTATCGGGTGTTTTATGCCATACTCCCCGCACACAACAATAAGTTACATTGTAGTCTTTATCCAGAACTGTAATATCGGCATCTTTGCCCGGCTCCAGTGTCCCTTTGCGTTCCAAAACACCGGCAACCCGGGCCGGATTGGTGGCCGCAAGACGGGCCGCCAGCACCGGATCGTGCCCCAGGGTTTCGACAATAGTCCGGAACCCCACAGGCATCAGGCAGGTACTGCCGGCAATCGTGCCATCGGGCAATCGGCTGACACCTTTATCATCAATATTGATTTGGCGCCCCAAAAATTGATAATCTCCCGCCGGCAGACCTGCTGCCAAAACAGCATCGGATATCAGATAGAGATTATCTTGACCCTTGCAGCGCAGGGCAATTTCAATCGCCAGCGGATGAACATGGATACCATCGGCGATAATCTCGCATGTTACCCGGTCATCAGTCAGATAACTGCCGGTCACTCCCGGCTCCCGGTGATGGAGAGGAGTCATCGCGTTATACATGTGATTGGCCACAGTGATTCCGGCGTCAATCCCCTCCGTCATTTGTTCAGCAGTGGCGTCAGTATGGCCACCGGCCACCACATAACCCCGCCTGCACAATTCTGCAATCAATTCCAGACCGCCGGGTATCTCGGGAGCAATTGTAACCCGTCGTATTAGTCCCGGCGCCTGCTCTTCAAACAGAGATAATGTTTCCAGACTGGGCGCCAATAAATATTGCTCTGGCATTGCACCTTTTTTGGCTTTATTTAAGAATGGGCCTTCCAAATGCAGCCCCAGCATCTCGGCCCCGGCTTCATTACCGGCTTCAAACATTTCTGTTTGTCTGTCGGTTGCCCCTTTTACCGCGGCAAGGGCAGACAGAAACACTTCCATCTCCGAGGTGGCGGGAGTTGGGTAAAAAGATGTGGTGCCATTATAGGCAAGAATCTTTGCCATCTTCAAGGCCGCTTCCGGCGTGGCGGTATCCCAGCCGCCGGCGCCGTGAATGTGCAAGTCGACAAACCCGGGAACAATCAGATCATCGCCCATATCATAGTTTTCTAAGCCACGCGGCGCCACCCCGGGCTGGATGCTGACAATACGGCCACCTTCAACAACGATATGGCCGGAAATCATCGCCTGGGGTGTGACTATTCTGGCGCCCGAGAGTGCAAATTTTTGTTGTTGCACCAACATGCGCCTCCTTTCATCTTCGCAGGTACGCTGCCAGCTGGGGCAGACGTTCCAGATACTTTTCAATCATTTTTGCGTTATATTCAGCGCTTTCATCTAAATTGCCGCTCATCAGCACAGGCGCCTCTAGACCGGAGTCGGCCAATATTTCTACAGTCTCAGCGATTAATGCCTGGATAATATAAATTCCTGTCAAGCTGGAAGTGGCGCAGAACGGCGCTCCCACTCCCTCCCGACGCAAAATCGCGTCACCGGGAATGCCGCAATTGTCAATCACCACATCCGCCAGCTCATAAAGCTTTTTCCCGCTTTCATGGCGGGAGGACACCGCTTGGGAATGGGCCAGGGATGTGATAGCCACAACATTTAATCCCTGCTCCCGGGCCAGCATCGCCGTCTCTATTGGCACCGGGTTGCGGCCAGAATTTGAAACAATGATTATTGTCTCCCCTTTGTGCAAAGGCTGGTTGACCAGGAGTGCCCGGGCTAGCCCCGGCACTTTTTCCACGGCGCTGCTCTTGGCGCCGCCTTCATGCAACAACAACCCCGGCTCAAGGATGGCATTAATCAGCAGCAGACTGCCGGCACGGCTGTAAGCTTCCTCAGCAACCATCTGAGAGTGACCGGTGCCAAAGACATGGATGAGGCCGCCGCTCTTGATAGACTGGGCGCAAAGCGCCGCTGCCTGACAAATGTTGTCGCTTTGGGTTGCGCGCACTTTGTTGAGAAATTCCAACGACTGCTCCAGATAATTATTGGCGGACATGCTAACCCTCCTGCTCCTGTTTGCTGAGCCCAGTTAGAATTGCGGCGGCCGCGTCAGCAAGTTTTTCTCCAAACCCCTGGGCCAGGGGCGAAGAAAGGGTTTCATAGCCGCCCTGTTCATAGGCAATCGAGTCGGGGATATACCCCAGGTAACCATTACTGTAGCCAGCAATAATATTGTGTCTAAAGGGAGAGTTATCCTCAATCCTCTGCCCCAGCGCTGAAAACAGTTCTCCCGGGACAGTCACCAATCCAATACCCCCCAAACGCCAGGCAACAAGCTCCGCCTCTGTTTCAAGCTGGTCCTGGATCTGCGCACGCTGCATCTGGACCATGGCCCCTTCCATTCCGGTTTGGGCCTGACGGAGTTCAGCTGCTGTAGCGCCCTGGGCCATAAGCTCGTCAAGACGCTGCTTCCATTGGGCCAGCTCCGCTTCGCTATCTTGCTTGCTCACCGGCGGTTTTAGCGTAGCGGGCAGCGTTTGCACTGTTACCGCCAAATCCGCATCAGCGAATTCAAGTTCTGCACTGAGGGCGACCACATGGGCGCCCAGGATCATCCCCAATCGCTCAACTTCCGCATGGTTCTGCCCCCGACGGACAAAGCGAGTGCTGATATCTCCGCAGGCGCCGTTAATAAAGCCAACGGTGGTCCGGGGATAGATTTTCTTGATGAGGGAGGCAGCTGCCCCGGGATACTCGGCAGATACCAACAGGTTGTCCGCACCCAAAACAGTAGGATGGCAGGGAAAGTTGAAGAGCAGCGCTTTTAAATTGCCCGCGGCGTCTTCAAACCCAACCACCGTTAGCTGGGTATCCATCGTGGCCTCAGCTTGACGCCGATTGGCGCCAATCCCCTGGACAGAAGTTGTCGCTGAGCCTGCCCGCACCGGTTCCAGATTTTCTTTGGCCATGAGCAGACTGCCGGCCAACGCTTTTAATAGCCAATTAATATATTCGGGATCGGGCGGGTTGCCGAGACCGGCCCGGGAAAATGTCGCTGGCCCGGAATGGGTGTGACTGCAGGCCACAATTATCTGCTGCTCTGGAATTCCCGTCAGCCGGCTGGCCTCCGCCTGTATCATTTCGACCTGCTCCCGATTCAACATGAGAATATCGGCAGTGATCAAACCAGTCATAACATCTCCATGGGCAAATACAAAGCCGCGGGCAAACAGATTCGTTGCGACTCCGTTGCCCGGCAGCTTGCGTGCGCCGTAACCACCCATATGCACGGGTATATTCGGCGTAATGTCTATCTCACTACAACCAAGCTTCATTACAAACCCTTCTTTTTCATAAGTTCGAGAAAATCCTGAGGTGTGTCGGAAGTCATCATTTGGGAGGACAGTTTCCCTGCTTTTTCGGCAATAGCCCGATAAACAGAGGCCTGTTCTTCAGTTACAGCCACCGAGCGGGTGACATGCACCGGTTTGGTACCGGGTAGCATCGCCTGGTTGCCTACATTTACCTCCTGGGGCTCGACGCCCGCCTCCAAAAGCGCTAAAGCGTCTTCAGGGAACTTGGCGATGATCATTATTTTCTCTTTTGCAGCTTTTTCGCTTTTGACGTATTCTACCGTTTCCGCTATCGAGAGCACCGAGGTCTTAATCCCCCGGGCAGCCTGGGGCAGAAGCATCTTCTGCACAGGGTCGTTGGCAACTTTATCATTGGTGCAAATCATGTGGTCGGCACCAACCCTGCTTACCCAGGAAGTGGTAACCTGTCCGTGAATCAATCTGTTGTCAATCCGCAAATGTACGACCGGCATCTTTCCAACCTCCTATTTAATTGTTCCCGGAAAATACATCCGAGAGTTTCTGCACGCCCTGTCCGGCAGCTGTGGCACATAAATCGGCGACATCGGCCAAATCCTTGCCCATGCGTGCAGTCAGCACTTCCAGCAGCATCGGCAGACTGACACCAGTGACAACGTCCACATTAAACTCCTCATGGAGCAGATAAGCCGCAGTGTTGGCCGGACTGCCGCCAAAAAGATCGGCAAGCACCAGCACACCGTCACCGCTGTCCAGCTCCTTGACTGCCGCCCGAAGCGTTTCGCCGAAACTTTCCGGACTCATCTCCGGCTGCAATCCTTCCGCCCGCACCTGCTCTTGTGCACCCATGATCATTTCAGCGGCGTTGAGCAGTCCGGCTGCCAAGTCACCATGACTGATAATCAGCACTCCTAACATAATAAAACACCATCCCAACAGTTACAGTTTATTAATAAATGGGGTGGGATATACCCACCCCACTATAGGTTAACCATCTTTGTTTAGAAGAAACCGACTGCGCTGCCGACGAAGGCAATGACAACCAGAGCGAGCAGCACCTGGAGCGGCTTCCAGTTGCGGCCCTTGAGCAGCCAGTAGGCAAGGCCAACCAGGGCGAGGGGGATCATGTATGGCAGAATCTGGTCGAGAACTTCCTGCAGCCGGACAACGTTCTCGGTCAATTCGCCTTCGATTTCAACTTCTTGGGTCCACTCCAGGGCGGAGGTAATTCCCAAGATACTGGGGATGAAACCGCCGATAACGGTGATACCCATGATAGTTGCCCCTTCGGTCAGGCGGGCCAGACGGCCGCTGCCGGAGACCTCAGTGACTACGTTCATACCCTGCTGATAGCCGAGTTTGAACAAGCCAAGCTGGGCGAAAATACCCCAAGCGATACCAAAGGCCACCACAAGCCAGAAACCGAGGATATTGCCTCTGAGGGCGAAGTCCGCTGCAAAGATGAAGATCAACGGACGGGTAAGGATGGCATAGAGGGTGTCGCCAATACCGGCGAAGGGGCCCATCAAACCAACCTTCAAACTGTCGACAGCATCGCCGTCTGCGCCCTCTTCTTCCATCGCCACAGCTGCGCCCATGATTGCGGCGCCCATTGGCGGGTGGGTGTTGAAGAAGTTAAGGTGACGTTGCACTGCGCCAATCAAATCATCTTTGGACTTGTTGACTTTCTGAAGGATCGGCAGAATACCCCAGGCAAAACCCAAGGCCTGCATCCGCTCATAGTTCCAAGACCATTGCAGCGTAAGGATATAACGCCACATTGAGCTCCGTGCTTCTTTGGATAAACGCTTTTTATCGTTATTAGGCATTCTCAGTTCCTCCCTTCACCTGCATAAAGAGAGCTGCCAAGGCGGTGGCGGCAATCGCGATACCAATAACGGGCACGCCCAGGTACGCAAACAGTACAAAGCCGATTGCCAGGAAAGGCAGGTACTTCTTAACGGGTAACTGAGCTAACAATAGCGCAAAACCAAGGGCCGGCAGGATAGCGCCGGTGGTGCGCATGCCATTCATGAACCACTCAGGCATCCATTCCATGAAAGAGGTGACAGCGCCTTCGCCCAGCCAGATGGCCAGGAACACGGGGATCGCCCGGGTCAGGCCCCAGGGAATGTGCCCCAGAAGGTGCATCATGGTCATGCCACGGAAATTGCCCTTTTCTACGTGCTTGTCAGCAGCGTGGATAAAACCGGTGGTAACGGCGCGGCCGAAAACGTCCAACTGAATCATCAACATGGCCGCGGCGACAGCAATTGTCAAACCGGTTTCAATGCTACCGGTGGAGACACCAAAGGCGGTGCCAAGAATCGCGCCGACTTGGAAGTCTGGGATTGAAGTTCCCCCATAGGTGTGCATACCCAAGGACATCAGAGTCAGAGTTCCACCGACGTACAAACCAACACTTACATCACCAACAATAATTCCTGTAATCGTTCCAGCAACAAGCGGTTCTTGCCAGCTGATACCGGGGGACAAGTTGATAACGATACCAACATACGCCCAAATCGCCAGTATTAACGCAATACCAATGCCTAAGGTTTCGACGTCCAAATTTACTCCTCCCTTATTCAAGAATTTTGTCCTGACAGCAGATAGGTCCTAGCTTACCCTGAGAATCACCTCCCCAAGATTAACGTAACAGGTGGACATGAAACTTGTATCGGTCAGCCCGATACAGGGATTTAACAAACTCGATGACTCTGCCATTCTGATCTAGGGTTGAGCGCTCTAACAGCAAAAGCGGGGCGCCCCGGGTCACGTTGAGCATTGCCGCCTCCCGCTTGGTGGCGACAGTTGCTTCCAGACTTTGCTTGGCGCTTTCGAAAGAAATATTGTATTTGGTTGTCAAAAGAGCATACAGGGACTGCCCTTTTAAATCGTCTTCAGTTAGTTCAGGGAATCGTCCCTGGGGTAGATGACAGCGCTCATAGGCCATGGGTTCGCCATCTGCCAAACGCAAACGTTCCAGCAAGATGATTCCTTCCCCTTCAGCAATCCCCAATTTGCGAGCAGTATTCTCGCTTGCCTGCTCCTGTTTCATTGCCAAAATCCGGGTCGAAGGCACCATGCCCCGTTGCCGCATATCCTCCGTAAAGCCGGTAAGCTTCAACAACCCCTGCTCCACCTTGGGCGGGGACACGAATGTTCCCATCCCCCGTTTACGGACCAAAAAGCCGTCGTTGACCAAGGCAATCGTCGCTTGCCGCACAGTCATGCGACTGAGTCCGTATTTTTCCGCCAACTCCCGCTCAGAAGGTAATTTATATTCCGGGCCATACTGACCGCCTTTAATTGTATCGGCAATCAGTTCCCGCAACTGATAGTAAAGGGGCGTCGGGCTGGATTCATCTAGTTTTTGGTCTGGCAGTTCAATCAGCGGCATGCCCACACCTCCAGCCAGTCATCTAGTGGTCTATACCTCTCACATATACTATTCGTGAATTATTACCGATTTCCTGCTTGCAACAAAAATTTTTTTATGTTTTTTTAGCTGAGTCATAAGCGGCCTGTACAAGCAATTGCGTCTTCACGCCTTCAGCCAAATCCGGGGTGCCCACAGGCGCTGACCCCGTCTGCACAGAGCGCAAAAACCAGGCCAGACTGGCAAAATGACTGTCCAGCATCCACCCCATCGACAATTTGGCAGGCGGCACAAGCGGTTGCAAATGTCGCTCAAACTCATCAGCTTCGCCTTCAGGGATAAATTCCCGTCCGGATACATCATAACAATGGGGAACAGGTTTGTCGGGAGTGATGTGAACTGCACCATTGCTTCCGTAAATCTCAAGCCGTAATCCTTCACCGCCCACAGCAACCCGGGATACTTCAACTGTCCCCCGGGAGCCGTTTTTCAAACCCAAAACCACCAAAGCATGATCGTCCACATCCACCTTCTCCATGCCTTGGGGCCACTTGCGTTCCTTAACTACAGTCTCGGTCCAAGCCTGCACCGATTCGGCCTCCGCCAACATAAACCGCACCAGGTCCAGGAGATGGCAGCCCAAATCCATCAATGCTCCGCCCCCGGACATTTCGGCCTGTAAACGCCAGCTCCCCGGTCTGGCCGGATTGAGATACCCGGCATGGTAGAGCTGAAATCGAAATGAGTGAATACGCCCCAGCAATCCCTGGGCAATCAGCGTCCGGGCCCGGGCCACCGCCGGCAAAAATCGCAGCACAAAGGCCCCTTGCAATAATTGCTCTGTGCCCACCAGCTCCTGCTCCAGGGCGGCAGCCTCCTGACCGTCGGCGGTTAGGGGCTTTTCATAATAAATGTGCTTTCCCGCTTTTGCCACAGCTATAACTTGCTCTTTATGCAGCCTGTTTGGCGTGCAAATATCTACCACATCCAGCTCCGGAAGCCCCAGAAAGCGGTCCAAGTCTTGTTCCACGTGCTTAAAACCAAGCTTATGTCCAAAATCTGTTTTGCCAGGATCGGTGGTGAGAAGCGCCGCCAAATTGAGGGGTGGCACCGGCGGTGACAAAACAGGCATACAACTGATTGCCTGAAGATGGGTGCGGGCAATTCCCCCCAAACCAATCAAACCGTAGTTAATCTGCATTGTTTGCCTCCCCGGCCGTCAATTGGGCGAGAATTTGTGGTCCGGCACTGGTGCCAATCCGATTGGCGCCAGCTGTAAGAAATTCTTGAACCTGTTCCAATGTCTTAATTCCGCCCGAGGCCTTAACTTGTATGCGCCCCTCGGCAAGCTGCGAAAACAGCCGCACATCTTCAACCTGGGCACCGGCAGGGCCAAAGCCCGTTGACGTCTTAATAAAATCGGCGCCGGCAGCAATTACCTGCTGGCAGGCCTGGCGTTTTTGTTCGGCGCTGAGATAACAAGTCTCCACAATTACCTTGACCGGCGCTTTACCCTGGGCGGTCGCCACCACCGCCTCGATATCCCGGCGGTAAAAATCTAGATCGCCGGACACCAGGGCGCCGATTTGCGCGACCATGTCAATTTCCCGGGCTCCGTCGGCCAAGGCCTGCTTAGTTTCCGCCACCTTGGCGGCAGTGGACGCCCCCAAAGGGAAACCGATTGCAGCGCCCGGCGCCACCCCGGTGCCCTGTAAACAGTCTGCGACCACTGGCAGCCACTGGCTGAGGGCCGATACGAGAGCGAAGTTATGTTCAACAGCCCGGGCACAAATCTCTTTAACTTGCTGGGCGGTGTATTCGGGCCGCAAGACGACCACGTCAATCTTCCTGGCCAGCGTATTCGCATCGAGGATCATGTGTTTTGCCTCCTACTTATGTATTATTCTCTTACCGGCCAACAACGTTGCCAAGACCTGATATTCACTGTCTAAAATCACAATGTCCGCAACCTGGCCCGGGGCGAGACTACCCCTGTCATCGAGACCGGCTATTCGGGCGGGCGTGGCGGAGGCCATTGTAATAACATCTTGCTCACCATAACCCAATGCCAACATATTCCGAACGGCCTGATCCATAGTCAAAATCGAGCCCGCCAGCGTATTGGCCCCAATCACGGCCTTGCCATTTCGGACCACGGCAATCTGTTCCGAAATTATGTATTCTCCCGGAGGGCATCCGGTTGCCCGCATCGCGTCGGTAATCAGACAAACCCTCCCTGGCCCCAGGCAGCACATCAGCACATCAATTGCCAGGGGATGGACGTGATGGTAATCGCAAACCAATTCGGCGCTGACATCAGCCCCCGCCAGAACGCCGCCAACCACCCCAGGGTCCCGATGGAGGAACGGGCGCATGCCGTTGTAAAAATGTGTAATGTGGCTTGCACCCAAATCAACCGCCCGGGACAAATCCCGGTGGCTGGCATCGGTGTGGCAGATGCAAACGCTAATCCCCGCTGCCCGCAAACGTTCGATTACTATATCCGCCCCGGGCAACTCTGGCGCCAGCCCGACAAAGCGAAACAGGCCGGGGAAACGCTCCACCCAGGACGCCAGCAGCTGCCAGTCGGGCATCCGCAAATACTCAGGCCGAAAAGTACCCCTGCGGGCCTCGCTGACAAAGGGACCTTCGAGATAAACTCCCGGCATCCAACTGCCCTCAGGGTTAGGGTCACTGCTATACGCCGCGAGAGCGGTAACTGCCCGTTCCATCTGCGCCAAATCACCGGTGGTAATAGTGGCTAGTAAAGTGGTGGTGCCATGTCTGGCAAAAAAAGCCGTGACTTCACCGATGCGCCCAGGCGGGCAATCATAAAAGTCCAGGCCTAGGGCTCCATGGACATGTAAATCGACAAACCCGGGCGCAAGCGTCGCGTCGGGGAAATCAAATTGCTCCGCTCTTGGCACCAATTTCCGGGCCTGCTCCGCATCAGGGCCACAGTAGATAATCCGCCCGTCCCGGACGGCAAGGGCCGCAGGACTGACTTTTTCGTTAGGCGTAAGCGCCCGCTTTGCCGTCAGCAAAAATTCTGTCATATGTCCCTCTCCTGCAATAATCCGGTGGTCTATACCTCTATACTAATTTTTATTCTACGCACATTCATATATTCCTGCCGCCAAATTAAAAATATGTAGAACCCCGTCGAATTATGTAGAGCGCCTGCCTTTCAGCAGACGCTCTGTCTTTTTCCCATGTCTATCGTGTTTAACTTAGCAATTTTGAAATCTTTTCCGGAGACAAGACCTTGCCGCTAGCCTTTACAACGCCATCAACCACCAGACCAGGGGTCATTAAAATACTCCATTATCTCCTTAACATCAGTTACTTTCTTGACCTCCGCCTCAATGCTCAGTTTTTCCAGGGCTTTACGGACATTTTGCTCCAAAGTAACACAGCTTGGGCAACCAGAGCCTAAAATTTCAATCTTCATTTTTACTCACTCCTTGCATTTTTTTAGACTATATGACCGTAGACCATTCCGGCAATCGTGGCCATTATCACTACCAGACCGACAAATGTCGCAGTTTTTTTGGTGCCAAGCACACTGCGAATCACCAGGATGTTGGGCAGACTCAGTGCGGGACCCGCCAACAATAGGGCCAGCGCCGGACCATCGCCCATGCCGGAGCCCAGTAAGCCTTGGAGAATCGGCACCTCGGTCAGCGTAGCAAAGTACATAAACGCGCCCACCACCGAAGCAAACAGGTTGGCCTGCAGAGAATTGCCGCCTACCAAAGTGGCAATCCACTCACCGGGGATGATGCCGGCATCGGCTTCCGGCCGCCCCATTAAGAAACCGGCCATCAACACACCGACAAAGAGCAACGGCAGAATTTGCTTGGAGAATCCCCAGGTGGTGTCCACCCAAGATGACAACTCCTCCCTGTTAAACCACCTAATCAACATTAGCGCGAGTACTGCCAGCAAACCTGCAGTCAGATACCATTTAATTGACCAAATAGCATTGAAAAAACCCACCGGTTCGGCCGGGCGCCCCCAGGCGGCGAAGACTAGAATCAAGACCATGGTTAGGAAATAAAGCCCGTTTTGAAGCCCAGAGCGTTTTGCCGCATCTGCCTCCAAAAGGTCGGCTGCAGAGGATGTGCCACGCTCCGCTTCTTCACGCCTAAAGATCATAGCCATCAACAGGCCAATAATAATCGAGAACACAATCGCGCCAATTGCCCGGGCCACCCCCAGCTGCCAACCGAGAATGCGCGCGGTGAGAATAATTGCCAGCAAGTTGATTGCCGGGCCGGAGTACAGAAAAGCGATGGCCGGACCAATCCCCGCCCCCCGTCGGTAAATTCCGGCAAACAGCGGTAAAACTGTACAAGAGCACACCGCCAGGACAATCCCTGAAACCGAGGCCACCGAGTAGGACACCCACTTCTTGGCCTGGGCCCCAAAATACTTAATCACTGCCCCCTGACTGAGAAAATTGGCAATTGCGCCGGCGATAAACAGGGCCGGCACCAGGCAATGGAGCACATGTTCCCGTGCGTATTCCTGGAGCATGTGGAACGCTTCCAGTATCGATGCCGAAACCCGGGGATTGCCAAAGGGCACATAATAGGCGGCCAAAAACACCGCCACCATCAAACCCAGTCGTTTCCACTCAATTTTCACTTGTTGCTCTCCCCTTCCAGTTCAATCCGTTTCGCCTCCAGATCGGCCTTTAGCACCTGATCAAGACAGGTGAGAAATCCGCGCACGCAGGTGGTACGCAGGCTATAGAAAACCATCAAACCTTCCTTGCGGCTCTCGACAATGCCTGCTTCTTTTAGCACCGCCAGATGTTTGGACACTGAAGACTGACTCTCCTCAAGGCGGGCAACAAGATCGCAAACACAAACCGCTTCACCCGGCACCAACATGTCAAGAATACGCAAACGAGTGGGATGGCTGAGGGCCTTAGCAACAGCGGCCCGTAGCTCAAAGATATCGGACATAGTTCACCTCCATATATTCCATTATAGGAATATAGTAATATAGTTCCCTGGGAGTTGCAAGCAAAAATGCCCCGCCAGAGGCAGGGCATTTCCATTACATGTCCAGTTTGTCCCGCAGCGCTGGCAGCAGCTGGTCGATTGCCACCCGCTCTTGCTCCATGCTGTCCCGCTCCCGGATAGTCACAGCCTGATCGTCAAGGGTATCAAAGTCCACGGTCACACAATATGGTGTGCCGATTTCATCCTGTCGGCGATAGCGCTTGCCGATACTACCGGTTTCATCATAATCCACGGCCATGTGCTTTGCTAGCAGCGCGAACACCCGCTGGCTGACTTCCGCCAGCTGTGGCTTTTTCGATAGGGGTAAAACTGCTGCCTTGATGGGAGCGATATCGGGATGAAACTTCAGCACCACCCGCTCCGGTTCCTGGGTATAAGCATCCACAAGGAAAGTGAGCAGGGCCCGGTCCACGCCCGCCGAGGACTCAATACATATAGGCACATAACGCTGGTTGGTGGCGGTGTCAAAATAACTCAAATCTTTGCCGCTGTGGTTTATATGCTGATCCAGGTCGAAGGTGCCCCGGTGGGCAATTCCCTCCAACTCCTGCCAGCCAAAGGGGAATTTATATTCCACATCTTCGCAACTGCGGGCGTAATGGGCCAATTCGTCCGCTTCATGGGGACGCAGGCGCAGATTTTCCGGATTCACACCCAAATCCTTATACCATTGGAAGCGCTCTTCTACCCAGTATTTATAATACTCATCCGCCTGGTCATGGGGCACAAAATATTCCAGTTCCATCTGCTCAAACTCCCGGGTGCGGAAGATAAAGTTTCCTGGAGTAACTTCGTTGCGGAAACTCTTGCCGATCTGGGCAATACCGAAGGGCGGTTTTTTGCGACTGGTGTTTTGAGTGAGGGCAAAATTCACAAAGATGCCCTGGGCAGTTTCCGGGCGTAAAAACACCTCTGCCGCGCTGTCTTCCACCGGCCCGGCATGGGTTTTGAACATCAGATTAAATTTACGGGCAGGGGTGAGCTCGCCGCCACAGTCGGGACAGGTTTCAGTCTGCTCAAGGTGATCGGCCCGATACCGGCGCCGGCATTCACGACAATCCACCAGCGGGTCGGTAAAATTATCCACATGGCCAGAAGCCCGCCAGACATCGGGATGCATCAATATGCTGGTGTCGCTGCCCACCACATCCGAGCGCATCTGCACAACCGCCTTCCACCAGGCCTGTTTCACGTTTCGCTTGAGTTCTGCCCCCAGCGGACCATAATCCCAGCAACTACTAAAGCCGCCATAAATCTCACTGCTTTGAAACACAAAGCCCCTCCGCTTTGCTAATGATACAATTTCGTCCATTTTCTTTTCTGACATCTAATTGCCTCCTTTCATATAAAAAACCGTCCCTGAATCAGGGACGGGTCCTTTGCCCGCGGTGCCACCCTGGTTGGTCGCTATGGACCCACCTCACCTGACCCGTTATCGGGGGTCAACCGGCCGCTGTTAACGGCAGCTCCAGAGCGCCTTCTCCTGTAACTTCGGGCTTGCACCGTCCCCGAATCGCTGAGTGGCCAGGATACTCTTCTCCTTCTACGCCTTGGCAATATTTTACCCCTTGGCGCGGTAATTAGTCAAGGAACAAAAAAGAGCGGATCAACCGCTCTGATTTGTCAACTCTCGCCGTTTTGCAGCCGCATCAGGATCTCGCCGTAGCCACCTTCACCATATTCAAGACAACGTTTGACTCGACTGATGGTTGCGGTGCTGGCGCCGGTAGATTCCTCAATCTTGTGATAGGTAAACCCTTCTTTGAGCATACGCGCCACTTCCAGACGCTGGGCCAGAGATTTGACCTCATTGACTGTACATAAATCCTCAAAGAAACGATAACATTCATCCATATCCTGCAGAACCAAAACCGCGTTGAACAGTTGCTTGATGTGACGCTCCTCTAATTTTTCCAGTTGCACACTTGACACCCCCGTAGGATGTGAATTATTTCTTTAAGATTATATTCGTTTTAAAGCGTTAAACTCCTGCTGCATGCAAAGATTTTTCCGGACTTTTTTCTCCACTTGCATTTATATATCAATATAAGGCAAATGTCAAACTCGTCACCTAAATGTAAAGATTGTCCTGCAAGTTTTGCAACTTTTCGAAGCTGGCGGTAAGATTGTCCGAATCACCTTTGACTTCCAGCGCGGCACAAATGTCCGACGACGAAAACTCAGCCACGAGCGGCGCAAAGGCAATCTCGCCGCTGCCCACAGGCAAATGCGTCCCCTGATCAAACGGCAAATCAGATCGTGCGTCGCTGAGGTGCAGGCCGGTTATCCGCAGACCGGCACTAAACGAGATTATCTCATCGACACCATAACCGTCATAGACATTATGGGATACATCAATCAGCACCCCCAGCTCCGGGAATCTCTGAACAAACCTCCGAAAGTCCGCAAGTCCGTCGAAGATAAAAATATCCCCGCTGACGTGGGTCTCCAGGGAGAACGTCACACCCCGGGCAGCAAATCGGGGCAACCAGCGCTCCACCAAACCTGCCAGTTGTTCCTTTGAATGCTTGCGACCCACCTCGGTCAGACGTGGCGGATGGAAGGAAACATCCTCAAACCCTGATTTAACAGCCCGGTCCAGTCCCAGCGCCAACCGCTTATCCAGGCGACGACAATCTCGCGCATCTACCAGCGGCCGAACACCGCCAATATGATAGGTTAGGCGAAAATCAGTAAAAGCTGCCGGTATAGCGTCCAAATCTAAACCCAGCTTCTGCTCATAAAGCCAGGGTGTTATTTGGATGCCCGGGCAACCAAACTCTTGCGCAAGGCGGGCGAGAAACTGCCACTTTTCCTGGGCATCCCCCAGGCTGATTAGGTTTTCGAGATTGTCATCGCCAAAATCATCCATGGCAAGATACATTAATCCTTCCCCCCGAAAAAAAGTCCGGACGCTTTAAAACCAGCGCCGGACCCGAATAGTTGTCCCCTTGCCGGGCACGCTCTTAACCTCCGCCTCATCCACCAACATACCGACAATGGTAAGCCCGGAACCATATCCCGACACTCCGGCCAGGTCACCATAATATTCTTCCAATTCCTCCCTGCGCGGTTGCTGCAGCAGCCCCTCCACCTGTCGGACAGTTTCACGGTCCATACCAACACCATCGTCATCAACCTTGATTTCGATATTGTCCGCCCGGGCCCTGACCTGAACATCAATTTTTCCCGCTCCAGCGTTAAAAGAGTTGCTGACTAATTCGTCAAGAATTCCCCGTGCCCATCTGCGTTCACTTGCCTTGATCTTAGTCATCCCTTCTCAACCCCCTGTATATTGCTACAATTGCAGTGGCGATCAAGCCGCCCGAGAAACCATTATTATAGAGGTTAAGCCCGCCATGAACCGCCCCAACGTTATGCACAACAATCATGTGTAAAAACCCTGCTGCGACCGCTGTCAGATTGCCAAATTGCAGGGTCAACGGCGCCATGGTCGTGGCAAACAAACCGGCCAGCTGGGCACCCGGACTATCAACCGGGAAGTGAAACACCCAGGAAGCCAACCACACCCCGAACATCAGGGGCACAATATTCCGCGGATGCTTGCCAAAGGCGCCAAAGCCAATCATCGTCAGGACACCGCCGGCGGTGGGACCGTTCACATCACCGCCAATCAACAACAAGTAACCAAGACCGACAAGACCGACCAACCCCATATTAATCAAAGCCGGACCAAACCCCGCCAGACTGATAAAATCCGTGACCAAAGTGCCGGGGTGGGCAAGGATTTCCCGATACCCGCTGAATCGGCCCCGGTTAAAAATCAAGCCCAGGATAATCAAGCTTAGGCAAAGTCCCAGCACCAAAAAGGAATAGGTGGTCGTGCCCTCGGTGTCCCACAATAGCTTGGCCGGCACTTCGCTGCCCAGTCCCCGCAGGAATGAGACAACAAACAGGCCGACAAACCCGGCGGTAAAGCCCAAGTTATATAGGTTGAAACCCTGATGGTTTCGCAGCAGATGGGCCGCCAACGGTGAAAGGATAAACCCAGCCACTATTCCAATAATAATTCCCGCGGGCAACCCAAGGCCAGAGCCAAAAGCGGTCTGGGACACCACCGGCCCCAAGGCAGTGCCAAACAGAGCCGGCAGGATGTGCCTCCGTAACCCGCCCCCCTCTACTTTTGCATATAACCAAACCCCGAAGAAGATGGGGAAGATGTTAAATATATTCTTGCCAAATAGACCAAAGCCCACCATAGTCATAATCGCTGCCATAGTTGGCCCCGTAATATCGACATGGAGCACAGTAAGGAGCAGCAGGCCAATCAGGCCGACAAGAGCCGCATTAACCAGAGCCGGGCCGGGCCCGGCCAGCGCCACATAATCACTGAGCAAACGACTGGGATGGGTAATTATCTGGTTAAGCCCGGAAATCGTTGTCCCCCGACCCCAGACAAGACCGACAACCAGCATCGCCACCAGCAACCCTAACAAAACCAGGCGCCTTAAGTCATCTTGGATTAACGGGCCAAAACGTTCTTTCCACAATTTTCGCATTCAAAGGACCCCTTATTTCTGTCTGGTCCAATTTTTCCCCCTGGCCATGGGAATTATGAATCCTGTTCTTTTTCTTGCTTCAATGCCGAAAAGCCTGCGGTCAGAAACAGCATTGCCGATGGGAAGAAATAAAGCGGGGCAGTAATCAGACCGCCAGCAGCTGTGGCAATGAGCAATTTTCCGCTGCGTCCGGGTTTGCTTTCCCGGCTCAGCGTCGCCCAGAGGGCAATGGCGCTGAACGCACTGAGCATAATTACCTGATAATAGTTAGTACTTACACCATCAACTGTCCCGGGTTCTCCATAGCCCGCCAAAGTAATTAGGGCAACCACAAAACCCAATCCGGCGCCAACAAAACCCTGCCAATTTTGTTTAAAGTTCATGCCTGCTCTCCTTTCGCGTTTCATACATAAAGAGACTCGCCACAAGCGCTATAAGCGCCAATATAATATAGATACTGAATGCCGACTGAAAATCCTGCTGGGTGTAGATAGGGACACCATCGCGAATTGTACCATCCCACAAATTGTCCAGACGCCAGCCAATCAGTACGTTGGCTAGGGCAGTGGCCAGAAACCCGGCAATATTGACAATGCCTGTGGCGGTTCCGGAAAGCTCAGGATGGTTGACCTGCTTGGTGTTGGCGAAGCAAAGCATAAACGAGATTCCCAGCATGCCAACTATAAAGTATAAGGGACCGACCAATACCAACGGCGGCATGCCCCCGGCGAAAACCACCAAGTACAGCCAAAACCCGCTTACCGCTGCCGCCGCACCGACAATCGGCAGCTTTGTGCTGCCCAGCTTGTCCGCCGCCCACCCCACCAAGGGAGAGCCGGCAAGAATCCCGAGATTGAGCAAGAGCACATAGCGTGAAGCTTGCGCAGTGTCGATGCCGTAGACCTGGGTCAGATATGGCACCCCCCAAAGTCCTGAAAAGGACATCACCCCGCTCATCAAACCAGCGATAACGAAAAAATTAATCCAGGTACCGGGAGTGGAGACGACAATCTTGACACTTTTTAACAAGCCAAATCTGGGTCGGGCTGAGCCGTTACCCTGCCCGACAAAACCTGCACAGGCCGGGCTATCCACCACAAACAACCAAATCGCGGCAACCAGTAGCAGGGTAATGGCGCCAATGAGGATGAAAGAGTGACGCCAGCCAATCGCCAGTACCAACAAGACCAAAGGTGTAGTCGCCAATATGCCGCCCAGGTTGCCAACAAACGAGGACATACCGGTCATAGTTGCATAGCGATTTGGAGTAAACCACACCGCTTGGATTTTCAGAAGCGATAGGAAGATAACTGAAACACCCAACCCCACCAAGAGTCGGGCGGCATAGGCCATACCCACTCCCGGAGCGAGACCAAAGATGATTGAACCCACCCCGGCCAAAAGCATCCCCCAGAACGTGGTCATCCGGGGACCGACAAAATCGCTGAACAATCCTGATGGCAATTGCATCAGGCCATAGGCGAAAAAATACATCGAGGCGAGATTGCTGAGCTGGGTACCAGTAAGTCCCAGGTCCCGGGTCAAGTCGTCGGCGACAACTGCCGTGGAATAACGATGAAAGAATACAATCAAGAAGGCAAACGCCAGAATGCCCCAGTTCATCCAACGGCACATTTCGAAACTTCTGTTCTTCATCCTCTACCACCTTCCAAAGGAAAGACCCCTAGCTGGGGTCTATAATTTCAGCAAACTCTTTCCGCAGCAGCTCTTCTATCTGTTTGCCATCGGTATAATTTTGGACTTCTTTCCAGATTTCCTGACACCGTTTGCTGTCTAAGGAGCGGATCAGGTTTTTAACCACCGGAATGCTGCTGGCGCTCATACTAAACTCATCCATTCCCATGGCCACCAACAAAGGCGCGGCAAGGGGTTCGCCAGCCATCTCCCCGCACATACCGACAAAAATCCCGTGCTTATGGCCGGCCTGAATAACATTGTCAATTAGGCGCAGGACCGCCGGATTGAATGGGTCATACAGATACGATACTTGTTCGTTCATCCGGTCAGCGGCACAGGTGTACTGAATAAGATCGTTGGTGCCGATACTAAAGAAATCCACCTCTTTGGCAAACTGATCGGCCACCACGGCAGCAGCCGGGATTTCAATCATAATCCCCAGCTTATAATCCTTGGAGAATTCTACACCTTCGCTGGTCAAATCAGCCTCAACCGCTTGCAAAATGGCTTTCGCCCGGCGGACTTCATCCAAAGTCGCGACCATCGGCAGCATGATCCAAGCATTCCCATAGACTGCTGCCCGGACAATTGCCCTGAGCTGAGTTTTAAAGAGCTCCGGGTTATTAAGGCAGAGGCGAATCGCCCTGTTGCCCAGGAAGGGGTTGAGCTCCTCCTCCATTTGCAAATAAGGCAATTGCTTGTCGCCACCAATATCCAGGGTGCGAATAATTACCGGCATATCGCCGAAGGACTCCAAGACTGTGCGGTATGCGTCATACTGTTCCGCTTCCGAGGGCATGTCTTTGCGGTCCATATATAGAAACTCTGTGCGGTAGAGGCCGACGCCCTGGGCACCGTTGGCCAGTGCACCCTCGACATCGTTGGGAGTTCCGATGTTGGCAGCCAGTTCAAAAACTTTGCCGTCGGCGGTTTCGGCTGGCAGATCCTTCAACTTTGCCAATTCCGCCTTGCGGGCCAGTTCTTTCTCCCGCTGCTGGGAGTATTTATCTAAAGTGGCCTGGTCGGGGTTAACTATAACCTCGCCCTTATTACCATCAACAATTACCATGTCTCCATCTTTCACCTGGTCGGTGAACTTCCCGGCGCCGACAACGGCCGGAATTTCTAGCGACCGAGCCATGATTGCGCTGTGGGAGGTGCGGCCGCCAATTTCAGTGACAAACGCCAAGACGTAACGCTTATCCATTTGTGCTGTATCTGATGGCGCTAAATCCCGGGCGAAGACCACCACCGGTTTGGAAAGTTGACCGAGAGCGCCTGTTTCTACACCCAAAAGGTTATTTACCCAGCGCCGGCCAATGTCGCGGACATCGGCTGCACGTTCGCGCATGTATTCGTCGTCCATGGCTGCAAACATCTCTACATACTTTTCTGCGGTATCCGCCACTGCAGCTTCGGCGTTGCTGCCATTGGCGATTGCTTCGTTTATTCCTTCTGTAAGCATCGGGTCTTCCAGCAGCATCAAATGGGCGTCAAAAATAGCCGCTTCTTCAGCGCCGGCTTTGGCAGCCAACCCATCCCTGATTTGCTCCAGCTGTTCCCGGGTCTGGGTCCTGGCAGCAAGCAGACGCTTTGCTTCCGCTTCCTGTTGTTCCGGAGCCACCTGGTGACGGGGGATTTCCACGTCTCCTTCTGTCAGGCAGTAAGCTTTGCCAATCACTATTCCGTTGGATGCAGCGATACCTTGTAACATAATTAATTCTCCTCTCGATTAAATAACTTCGTACATTATAGCATAATCATTTGCTTGTTCATAACATAAAAACGCCGGGACATCAATAGTCCCGACGTTAAACATCGTTATTTACTTCTTTACAACCCAGACAATTGCTGCCGCCAAACCAACCGCCAAAGTGCCCCAGAGCCAATAATTGCTCTTTTCTTGCTCTTCGCCGTCTGTATCATCCATGGCAGCCAAATCCACAGCTGCTTCTGCTGTCCGCTCACCGGTTGGCAAAATCGCGGCATCTTCTTCCGCATAATAGTTGCCGATATACTCTACATCATCGTTGTCACGCAGGAATTCTGCCTGCTCAAGGGTCAGCTGGGCAACAATCATGTTACCCTCAACCTCGAACTCGATGTCTTCGGCACTCAGGTAATCAATAATCCGTTCCAAAGAAGCCTGATAACCTTCTGCATACAATTCATTCAGGGCAACGTAGAATTCTTCGAGGCGTGGGTCCTGATCGGTTGCCGGCCTGATCACATCGCTGGCGACCGGTTCATCTCCATCGACGGCATCCGAACCGTTACCGTCAACGATGGTCTTTTCAGCAAGATCGGGCTCAACGGCCGGCCCAATCGCCGGTTCTCTGGCCCCAGTGGCGTCGTCCGCAGGCTCCGGAGTATCTGCAGGCTCAGTTTTGTCGGCGGGCAAGGGCAATAATTGTGGTTGCCGGCCTTCTTCAGTAGGTTGCCCGGGCTCACGTCCATCATCATAACCCTGGAATCCCGACTGACCTCCCCCGTCATAAGTCGGAAGATCCCTGGCTCCGCCCGGTTGCAACTGGGTGGGTGCCTCCATGTCATATTCTTCATACAGTGCCCTGATGCGCGCTTCCAAATCGGCGCTCAACTGGAAACGGGGCATGATGAGCACAGAAATCATTTCTCCCTGCACATCGGTCTCCACAGGTAGGATTTCGGCCTCCATCGAAGCGATTTCACTTTCTTCGGCTTGTAATGCCTGCAGTTCCTCGTTGGTTAGCAATTCACCACTCTCTGTATCCATGGCCACCATGCCACGCAGGAAATCTTCGTTTTCGGTGACAAAGTAGGCAACCAGCAGCTGGCGGTCAAGCTCTACAAGTTTCAGTTCACGGATACCGTGAAGTTCAAACTCCTCCACTTCCAACCCATAGGTTTCTGCGAAAAACTCCTCCAGCAGGGCAGAGCTGTCATCTGCTAAGACAGGTGCAGCAAACACTGTCAGGGCCAAAACTAAAGTTAACACAACAGCAAATGTTTTTTTCATAATCCGTACCCCCTTTCGCCTGTAAGACGCAATAACCAGGCAAATGGTTCAAATAAATTTACTCAAATCTGCGGGTGTTAATCGCCTCTTTTTCTAAGAGATAGCTCTCTATATCATCAATACCGGCCATGCCGGCAATCGAAAGCAGAAAAATAAGGCAGTCCACCACCTCATAGGCCAGCTGGCGGCGATTATCTTCCCCAATTTTACCGTCCCGGGTAATCCGCCACACCTCGTGGGCCAACTCCCCCACCTCTTCGCTAAACAAAACAAATTCCTGCTCCAGACTGGTGCCATCAAAACCCCGGCATTTTTTCATCTCAGTTATGTACCCGATGAGCGCATTTAGCTCCATGTTTTGCGGCTGCACTTCAGTCACCCCCATATGGAATTAATAATATCAAATTCAGCGCCAGTAATACAGCCCGGCTCAGCCACCGGGGATGTATCTAGATCAGCACAGGCCGAGGGGGTCCCCATATGCAACTGCTTGGCTTAAAAAGGAAATAAGCCCTAGGTGTCGAAACCTTATTTATCGATATTTTGGAGGATCTTATGCGTAAATTACTAATTTCCTTACTGCTTGCCGGCATGATCCTTATGTCTGGCTGTTTCGATGCCGAATTTCACTTGACTGTAAACCGGGACGGCAGCGGCGATTTCAGCTACCAGCTGGGCTTTGACCGGGACTTCCTGGCGATGATGGAGTCCGAGGGCGAGGATCCCCTGGCAGAAATGGCGATCGAGGCCGAGGCCGACGGTTTCACTGTAACCAGATACGAGGACGATGATTATGTCGGTATCAGGGCCACCCAGCACCTGCCCCAAATTACTGCTGAAGACCTCGATGTCTTTGACGAGGCCTCCACACAGGGCGATGGCCTAGTAGTGGAAGAGAGTTTATTCAGAAGTCATTACCGTTTCCAGGCCGACATGAATATGGAAGGCATGGGAGAAGATGAAGAATTCGGCCAGATGATGCTCAACCAAATGAACTTCCGGTTCACGATTACACTACCGGTTAAACCTGACAGCCATAACGCCGATTCGGTGTCTGAGGACGGAAAAACCCTGACATGGAACCTGCGTCCGGGCCAGGCCAATCCGATTAATCTGGAAGCGTCAGTTCCGAACATTGTCTTTATTGCCATCCTGGGTGCAGGCGCAGCATTGTTACTGATTGGGCTGATAGTTCTAATTGTAGTATTGCGTCGGCGCCGGGAAGCAGACTATTACAGGCCGGTCTAGCCTGAAGCCCCAAGAAAACAGCAATCAATCGCAAAAGCCGCACCCAGACGGATGCGGCTTTTCATTACGTCCCCGAGTGGCATTGCCGAATATGTCTCAGCAAACCTCCGTCCCCGGGTGGGCACCCGAGTGGGCAGCGGTGGAATATTTTGTCCCGGGTATGTTATAATTGCTGGTATAAATTATGGAAACGACCTTTCAGATGAGGAGGATAAAAATATGAGCGCAAAGTTATGGCCTAAGCAGGAGGCAGAAAAAATCGTTCAGCGCTTTCCTGATGCAAAAAAATATCTGCTTCAGACCGGGTTTGGTCCCTCGGGCCACCCCCACATGGGCACTGTCGGCGAGGTGGTGCGCACCCACTTTGTTGCCATGGCCCTACAGGATATGGGCAAGAAAACAGTAATCCAGGTCTTCTCCGATGACATGGACGGGCTGCGCAAGATTCCTGTGAACATTGATGCCCCCTGGTTGGAGGAGCATCTGGGCAAGCCGGTATCAGCGATTCCCGACCCCTATGGCTGCTGCAAGAGCTTCTCAGACCACATGAACAAAGAATTGGTGGAAATGCTCGATGCCACCGGCATTCCCTATAAATTTGTCTCGGCAGCGGCAGAGTATAAAAAGGGAACATACAATGACGTGCTGCAGCTCTGCATGCGCCGGATTGACAAAGTCCTGGGCATCATTCTGCCCACCCTGCGGGAGGAGAACCGGCAGGGCTGGTTTCCAATTATGCCTGTGTGTGAACAGTGCGGCAAGGTCAATACCACCAAGGTCCTGAACCACGATGCGGAAACGGCCACGGTTGAATACAGCTGCTCTGAGGAATTGAAAGGCGCCGTTGGTTGTGGGCATCATGGTAGCCAGTTTGTCGGTGATGGCCGCAGCAAATTTGGCTGGAAGGCCGATTGGGGCGCCCGCTGGGCGGTGTTTGGCATCAACTACGAGATGTACGGCAAGGACCTGATCGAGTCGGCCAAGCTTTCCAAGCAAATCGCCCGGGTGCTGGGCGGCCGCCCGCCGGTGGACATGTTTTATGAGATGTTTTTGGACGAAACCGGCAAAAAGATTTCCAAGTCGGTGGGCCAAGGCCTGAGCGTCGAGAACTGGACTCGCTGGGGCACCCATGAGGCCTTAAATTACCTGATGTTCAAAAATCCCCGGCAACAGAAAAAGCTCTCCCAGGACACCGTCGTCCAGTACATGGACGAAGTTCTGAAAATGGATACCGACAGTCCCGAATATCCCTATATCTACTTTGCCGGCTCAAAACCAAAGCTGCCGATTGTCTACTCGGATTTAATCAACATCGTTTCTGCGGTGGGAGTCACGGAAATCCGGGTGCTCAAGGAATTTATCCTCGATATCTACGGTGACGAATTGAATGCCCAGTGGGACCGGGTAGAAGGTTTGCTGGAGCTGGCAATCAATTTCTACTCCGACTTCATCCTGCCGGAGCGCCATTTCCCCACCCTGAGTGCGGATCAAAATGCCCTGGTGGATAAGTTCCTCGCCCTGATAGCAGAGCAAACCGAAGCGGAGGCAATCCAGACCGGTACTTATACGATAGCCAAAGAGGCCGGGGTGCCCCCGCGGGAATTCTTCAAATTGCTCTATCAAATTATCCTTGGCAAACCCAGCGGCCCCAGGATCGGCAGCTTCGTCAGCCAGCTGGGCGCCGACCGGGTAAGCGAAATTATCGCCAGAAACAGAAAAAACGCGTAAAAAAACACCCTCCCTGCGGATTTTTGCAGGGAGGGTGTTGCAATTTGCGCTATTCAATCGCGATATAAACTTTGCCATCTCGTTCTTCTATCGTAACCACATACTGTTTATCACCGGCATGGGCCTCGAAAACGGCTAGACCTTCGGCAGAGCGAATCTCCGTGAACCGCTCGAACTGACTCTCAACCTCAGCCACAGTCTCGGAAAAAGATGCTCCTGAGACATAACCGTTGCTTGCAGTGCGCAAATCATCGGCGGCAAGGGTAAGATCAGGTATTCCCGCGGTCGCGTCATCGGTTGTGACCCCTTCAGCGGAATCAGTATCCGCCGGTTTTTGGTTATTGAGCATCCCTACAAGGTTATCACTGAGATCACCTTGAAGCAGGGGCAGGATGGTCAGGGCAAGGAGGGCGGCAACGGCAACTGGCGCCAGCCAGCGCTTCCATGGTTGCTTACTCTTGACCGGCCGGACTGGGGCCGCGTTCTCCAGGGCCAGAGACAATTTTTCTCGCAGGTCAGCAGGCGGCTGAATGTCTTTGTACTTGCGGGCATCTTCTTTAAGCCTGTTTTCGATACTCATCTCCCAACCTCCCTTTCAGTTTTTTCAGGCCCTGGTGTAAACGTGATTTCACAGTCCCCACCGGACAGTCCAGAATCTCGCTAATTTCCTCAAAACTGCGGTCATTATAGTAAAAAAGCAGTACCACATCCCGTTGATGTTCCGGCAGGGCATGAACGGCATTGAGTAAATCCATGCGTTCCGCGCTATCGGGATCGTAAACCGAGGACTCGGGTGGCTCTTCGCCAGCGTCCCGTTGACCCTGGCGTAAGCGGCTAAGACAGCAGCGCACCAGAATCTGTTTGGCCCAGGAATAAAAAGCGGAATCTTTTTTCAAAGTATGAATTTTGGTCAGCAAAATGACAATCATGTCCTGCATTACATCCGCTGCATCCTGTTCATTGCGCATATATAGATAACTGAGTCCAAAGAACTCCCGTTCCCGAGCCATGATTAAATCCAGCAAAGCTTCCTTGTCGCCCTGCTTGGCCTTGGCGACGGCGCGGAGGATGTCCACAGGCTTCACTCCCCGGTTTCATTAGTAAGACACATAAACCTTGTCTTTAGTTCATTTCATTTAACATTTTATATCAGATTCACTGAGAAAACAAAAACAAATTATGCAATATAAAAACCGGGGTGGCTTTCCACCCCGGTTAAGACCTTATTCCAGCCAGCCGTCCACTACGTCCCGGTTTGCTTCCATCCAGGCCTGGGCCGCTTCGTTATTGTCATCGTATTCTTCCATCATACCAATCAGGTCGCCCAACTGCTCGGCGCTCAGGTAGTAATTGTCCAGGAAGCTCTGCACAGCTGGGTTGTCGCTGGCAAAATCCATGCGGGTAATGGTGTTAATGGTTTCAGCACCGCCATACACGCCTTTGGGATCCTCCAGGAATTTCAGGTCGAAATCAGCGAATTTCCAGTGGGGAGTCCACCCGGTGACGACAATCCACTCTTCGTTCTGAATCGCAGTTCTCAGTTCGGCAGTCATCGCGGCATCACCGCTGGCCACCAGTTCAAAGTCCAGGCCATATTCATCAAGGGCAGTATCGGTTGCGCTCATGATGCCGGCGCCTGGATCGATGCCAACGATACGACCTTCAAATTGATCAACGTGATCGTTCAACTCTTCGATAGAGTCAATATCCACATAAGTCGGTACTACCAAACCAATCCTGGCGTCATGGTAGTTGGGACCCAAGTCGACAACTTCGTCTTCCAACTCGCCGAAATACTCGGCATGGGTTCCAGGCAGCCAGGCGCAGACAATAAAGTCAACATCGCCGGTGGCTACACTTTGCCACATCGGAGCAGCATCCAGATCATTCAGATTTGCTTCGATACCCAGTTCAGTCTCAATGATATTCGCTGCCAGGTAGCTACTGGCAGTAGCGCAGGCCCAGTTTACATAGCCAATTTCTACTGATTCCTCGCTGCCGGTATCGCAGCCGATTGCAGCGACACTGAGCATCAAGACCAAACCTAAAACACCTAAACCTTTCAAAAACCTCACAAATAACAAACCTCCAGTTAATGTATTTATATCAGGCCCGGACTCTAGTTTTTACCAGAGCCCTGGGTCAGCCTGTCAAGAATAATTGCAATCACGACAACAGCAATTCCACCTTCAAATCCCTTGCCCACATCCAGGCTGGAGATGCCGTCCCGGACAACCGAGCCAAGACCGCCGGCACCAATCATCGAGGCGATAACTACCATAGAAAGGGCCAGCATAATACACTGGTTGACACCGGCCATAATTGTCGGCATTGCCTGGGGCAGTTGAATTTTAAAGAGCAGTTGATGCCAGTTGGAGCCATAAGCTTCACCGGCTTCTATCAGCTCCACGGGCACCTGACGGATACCGAGGCTGGTGAGCCGGATTGCCGGTGGCATAGCAAAGATAATCGTCGCAAACACTGCCGGCACCGAGCCGATCCGGAAAAAGAACACAGCCGGGATCAAATAGACAAAAGCCGGCATCGTCTGCATAAAGTCGAGAATCGGCCGTACGATGCTGTTGACCGTTTTGAATTTGGCGGCCAAAATACCCGTGGGGACACCAATTACCAATGCAATCACTGTCGCAGTGATAATCTGAGCCAGGGTAATCACGGCATAATCCCAGAGCTGGATGTTGGCAATGAACAAAACACCCAACAAACTGAAAATAGCCACACCGCGCCCGGCGATGCGCCAGGCAATCAGGGCAATGATGATTGCAACACCCCAGTAGGGCACAAAGCCAATAATTGCCTCTAATAAATCCACCATCCAGCTGATGCCGGTGCGAATCGCGGCAAACTGGTTGCCGAAGGTATCCATCAGAAAATCGACAAATACATTCACCCACTCGCCTACCGGCAAGCGGAGGGTCGTAACCCATTCGTACGCATCGCTAAAAAAGCTGGCAGCAAAAATGTTAGCTGTCATTCTCATCCTCCCCCCTGTCAGGAATCAGGGCCTCTAGCACAGAACCCCGGACAATGATTCCCAACAAACGCTTCTGCTCGTCAACTACAGCCAGAGGGATGGACGTATTGACCGTTAATTCGATGAGCTCAGAGATGCTGGTCTCTGGAGTGACGGTATTGAGCTCATTTTTAATTATATCGGTCAGGTCTTTTTTGCCGGCCTCAATTGCCGCGTAGACATCATCAATCTGAACAACTCCGATAAGTTTGCGCCGCTCACCGGTAACAAACAAGAAGTCGACACCATATTTCTTCATTTCCTTGAGGGCAAGTCTCGGTCCCTGGTTCTCGTTGACAGTGGTCCAAGGCTTAGTCAGAATGTCCCCGGCAGTTAGGACTTCAGAACGGTTGACTCCCTGGACAAACCGTCTTACATAGTCATCTGCCGGGTTGGTGAGAATCTCCTCGGCGGTTCCTATCTGCACAGTCTTACCGTCTTTCATCAGCATAATCCGGTCGCCTAGCTTCAGAGCCTCGTCCAAATCATGGGTGATAAAAACAATCGTCTTCTGCATCTGGCTCTGCAGATCCAAAAGCTCATCCTGCATGTCGTTTCGAATCAGGGGGTCCAAGGCGCTAAAAGCCTCATCCATTAAGAGAATTTCCGGATCATTGGCCAGCGCCCGGGCAAGTCCCACCCGCTGCTTCATGCCACCGCTCAATTGGTCGGGATAGCTAGACTCATAGCCCTCGAGACCAACAAGACTGAGGGCGTCCTGGGCCTTTTGCTGCCGCTCTTCCTTGTCAATGCCCTGGATTTCCAAACCGTATTCAGTATTCGCCAGCACAGTCCGATTGGGTAGCAAGGCGAAATTCTGAAACACCATGCTCATGCTGGTGCGTCGGGTTTGCCGCAACTGCTTTTTATCCATCTTTAAAATATCTTCTTCGTCGTTCAGCAGTACCTCGCCCCGAGTCGGTTCAATCAGGCGATTCAAACAACGAATCAATGTAGATTTGCCGCTGCCGGACAAGCCCATGATCACGAAGACTTCCCCTTGCTTAACGCTGAAATTGGCGTTGTCAATACCGACAGTCAATCCCGTCTTATGTAGAATTTCATCCTTTGTCAGCCCTTTAGCCAACAAGTCAAGGCCCCGTTTGGGGTTGGGGCCAAAGATTTTGTACAAGTTTTTAACAGTTAGTTTATTCACAACCGGCCTCCTTCCCAGAAACACAATCTTAAGTTTAACAGTCCAGACAAGCACCGTCAAAATGGACCTGCCGTAGCATATTCCAATCCAGTTAACTGAGCGATGCTCATAACCATATAGGTAGCGTAGACTCAGGATTCGTAGCGTATTATGCTATATTTCTACCCTTATGTTGGCACTGTCAGAATTAGACTAAAAATCGTACATAAAAAAGCGGCACAGCTTGTGCCGCTTTAGCGCTACTCAGGTAGCCATCCATTAACCACTTCACGATTTTCGTCAATCCATTGCTGGACTGCCTCATCGATATCATCGATATCCTCAATCATTCCCATCAAACTTCCCAGTTGTTCGGGAGTCATGAAAAAGTTCTCCAGGAACCTCTGGACGCGAGGATTGTCCTCAGCAAACCCTTCCCGGGTGATAGTAAAAATTGATTCTTCGCCACCATATACATTCTCTGGATCCTCCAGGAACTTGAGCTCAAACTCAGCAAACTTCCAATGCGGGGACCAGCCAGTGACAACAATCCATTCCTCATTATCGATTGCGGTTTGTAGTTCCGCCGCCATTGCTGCATCACTACTATCAACCAAGGTCAAATCCAGTTCATAAACCTCGATCGCCTCTTCGGTGGCGCCCATAATCCCGGCGCCGGCATCGATTCCGACAATCCTCCCCTCAAATTGCTCCGCATTTTCATTGAGCTCAGTGATGGAGTCAATTTCCACATAGGTGGGAACCACCAAACCAATCTGTGCACCCTGGTAATTCTCTCGGACCCGGACCACATCATCTTCCAGCTCCGCGTAATATTCCGAGTGTGTAACCGGAAGCCAGGCGCTGAGAATGAAATCCAAATCCCCGGTGGCCAAGCTCTGCCACATCAGGGCAGCGCCCAGGTCTGTCAATTCAACCGTAACATCTTCCATATCTTCTTCCAGGATTGTTTGCACAAGATGTCCGGTGGCAGTGGCGCAGGCCCAGTTGACGTAACCGATGGTAACGTCTTCCGGCTCCACTTGTTCACCGCCGTTATCCGGGGGTGGCTCGATACCATTATCCTCGGGCGGAGTATCGGCCCTTGGCCACATAAATATCGCCAGTGCCACCAATCCCACTACAATTAAACCAATAAGCCACGACTTGTTCATTGCTCAATATCCTCCTTGAAATTAGTTGCGGTACCCCTTACTACTTCCCTTGCCCTGGGTCAAACGGTCCAGGATAATCGCAATAATCACCACCGCCAACCCTCCCTCAAAGCCCATGCCGACATTGAGACGATCGATACCTGTCAGCACCACCGACCCTAAGCCGCCGGCGCCAATCATTGAAGCGATGACAACCATCGACAATGAAAGCATAATACATTGATTGATTCCTGCCATGATTGTCGGCAACGCCTGGGGCAGCTGCACTTTAAACAATAGCTGGTACCAGTTGGAGCCGAAGGCCTCACCGGCCTCAATCAGTTCCTGGGGAACCTGACGGATACCGAGACTGGTGAGCCGAATCGCCGGCGGCATCGCAAAAATAATCGTCGCGAATACGGCCGGCACCGCCCCAATTCGAAAGAAGAACACCGCCGGTATCAGGTAGACAAAGGCCGGCATCGTTTGCATCAAATCCAGTAGCGGTCGCAGCACAGTATTTACTGGCCCAAATTTGGCGCCCAGAATCCCCAGGGGAACTCCAATTAACAAGGCAATCAGGGTGGCGGTAATAATCAGCGCCAAGGTGCTGACTGTCGCCGGCCAGAGACCGATATTTGCAATCAACAGCACTCCCAAAAACGCAAATATAGCTTCTCCCCTGCCTGCCAGCCGCCAGGCCAGCACAGCGATTACAAGCGCCAGTGCCCAGAAGGGAAATAACCCCAAAACGTCAGCCAGCAATTCCACCAGCCAGGAGATGCCAGAACGGATGGCATCGAACTGGGCGTTGAAGGTATCCGTTAACCAGTCGATGAACGCAGCAAACCAATCGCCGATGGGAACCTGGTATTCCTGGAATCGCTCCAAAAAAGTTGTCTGCAAGAATATGTTACTCATCTTCATCTGGCTCACCCCTTTCCGGGATCAGGGCTTCCAGCACACTGCCCTTGACGATGACCCCTTGCAGACGCTTGTTCTCATCGACAACTGCCACCGGCACAGAGGACCCGACTGTCAGTTCAATCAGTTCTGAGATGCTTGTATTGGGCGCCACCGTGTTCACAACATCCTGCTTGATAATCTGCCTCAGGTTCTTGTCGCCCCTTTCAATTGCCTTAGAAACATCATCAATCAGAACCACCCCAGCCAGCGCCCGGTGCTCTCCCAGCACAAACAGGGATTCTGTTCCATACTTTTTCATTTCTTTGAGGGCAAGCCGCGGCCCCTGCTGAAATGATACTGTAGACCAGGGTTTGACCATGATGTCCCGGGCGCTGAGGACCTCGCTGCGATTCACGCCCTGGACAAAGCGACGCACGTATTCATCAGCAGGGTTGGTAAGGATATCCTCGGCGGTGCCGATCTGCACCGCTCGGCCATCCTTCATCAGCATGATACGATCTCCCAATTTCAAGGCTTCGTCCAGATCATGGGTAATGAAGATAATAGTTTTGTTCATTTCATCCTGAAGCTCCAATAATTCATCCTGCATGTCGCCGCGAATCAATGGATCAAGGGCGCTGAAGGCTTCATCCATCAGAAGAATTTCCGGATCATTGGCCAATGCCCGGGCCAAGCCCACACGCTGTTTCATACCGCCGCTGAGCTGTTCGGGAAAGCTCTCTTCATAGCCCGCAAGGCTAACCAGTTCCAGAGATTTCATCGCTTTTTCCTGGCGAGTGCTTTTATCCACACCCTGAATTTCCAAACCATACTCCACATTTGCCAGCACCGTCCGGTTGGGCAGGAGCGCAAAGTTCTGAAACACCATGCTCATTTTGGTGCGGCGCATCTCCAGTAATTCCTTTTTGCTCATCTTAAGAATATCAATATCATCCAGGATGATTTCGCCGGCAGTTGGCATAATCAGACGGTTGAGGCAACGCACCATTGTGGACTTGCCACTGCCGGAAAGTCCCATGATTACAAAAACTTCACCCTGCTCAACCTCAAAACTGGCATCATTAATACCCACTGTCAGCCCAGTTTTCTTAAGAATCTCTTCCTTTCCCAATCCCTTTTTTAACAGATCGAGTCCGCGCTGGGGATTGGGTCCAAAAATCTTATATAGGTTTTTTACTGCCAATTTGACCATGGCCAGTCCTCCATCAACTGCTCTTATGGTTCAATAGGTATTTTACCCAAGGAAGGAAACAGCTAAACAACTAATTAAGCAAAGGGCGCCCTGCGATTATAATCCTAATCATTTAACTCTTTGCGTTCCCCTGTAACCATGTAAATCAGCCACTCGCCCAAATTTGTGGCGTGGTCCCCAATCCGCTCCAAATAACTGCTGACAAATAACAATTGGGTGGCCTGTCTGATATTACGTGGCTCCTCCATCATATAAGTCAGGAGTTCCCGGATAATCTGGTTGTGCAACTGATCAACTTCGTCGTCATCTTTGCATACCTCATATGCCATTTCAACATCCGCGTTAATAAAACAGTCCAAAGCATTAGCTACCATCGTGCAGACCATTCCAGACATTCGAGGGATATCCACCAAGGGTTTAATTAGAGGCTCATCACCAATGCGGAGAGTTATTTTCGCAATATCGCTCGCATGGTCGGCAATCCGCTCCAAGTCGGTAATTATTTTGAGGACGGTTGCTATTTTTCGTAAATCTACCGCCAGCGGTTGCTGACGGGCTATAAGCGTCAAACAACGTTCCTCTATTGCCAGCTCCATGTCATCAATCTTCTGATCTTCATCGATAACTGTCTGGGCCAGTTCCAGATTCTGCTCTCTTAAGGATCTTACGGACTTCGAGATACTTTGCTCGACGAGGCCGCCCATTAACATTAGTTCTTCAACCAATTGCTTGAGATCATCCCTAAAACTTGACCGCGCATTCATTATGATTCCCTCCTGATTAACCGAAACGACCGGTGATGTAGTCTTCGGTTTTTTTGTGTTGGGGGTTTGTGAATAAAGTTGATGTGTCCCCATACTCCACAACCTGCCCATTGAGAAAAAAGGCAGTCTTCCCCGAAACACGAGCGGCTTGCTGCATGTTATGGGTGACGATTATTATTGTATATTGATGTTTCAACTCGCCAATCAGATCCTCCACCTTAGCCGTTGCAACCGGATCCAGCGCCGAGCACGGTTCATCCATAAGAATCACATCGGGTTTTACAGCCAGCGCCCGGGCGATACATAGCCGTTGTTGCTGCCCGCCAGACAACGAAAAAGCCGATGAATGCAACCTATCTTTCACTTCATCCCACAAAGCGGTCGCCTGTAATGAACGTTCGACAATCTGGCTCAATTCTTTTTTGTCCCTCAAGCCTTGGATTTTCGGACCAAAAGCAATATTTTCATGTATAGATTTGGGAAAAGGATTGGGCTTTTGGAAGACCATGCCAACCTGTTGTCGTAAGCTGACAACGTTGGCCTCCGAGGCATAAATATCCTGGCCCCGATAGAGAAATTCACCGCTGACCCTGGCGTTAGGCACTGTGTCTATCATCCTGTTAAGCGCTTTCAGAAATGTTGACTTTCCACAACCTGAAGGGCCAATGATTGCAGTCACATCTCGTTCTGCAAACTCCAGGTCAATTCCCCTAAGCACCTCAAGATTGCCATACTTAATCTTGGCGTTTCGCACTGAAAAAACAGTTTCCTCCATTGTTTTATCCCCCTTGTCACCATTGTTTTGACTTGCGGTAATACATGCGTATGCCAATTGCAACTGCATTCAAGACCAATACCAGGCTCAATAGAACCAACGCTGTTCCATAGGCCAGTGGTCGAACATCAGCAATCCGGTTATGCTGGGTGGAAAGAATATACAGATGGTAAGGTAAGGCCATAAACTGATCACTGAGATTTTGCGGGAGCCGGGGCAAAAAGTACGCTGCGCCGGTGAGAATTATTGGCGCTGTTTCACCAGCGGCTCTTCCCAGGCCAAGAATTGCCCCGGTGGCAATACCAGGCAATGCGGCCGGAAGCACCTGATAACGAATTGCCTGCCAGCGTGTTGCACCAACGGCAAGGGCTGCATCGCGAAAACTTTGAGGAACCGCCTTCAAAGCCTCTTCTGCTGTAGTTACAAGTACAGGATAAGTCATTAAAGCTAAAGTCATGGCCGCGGCTAATAAGGAATGGCCCATCCCCAGAGTCGCCACAAACAGCCCCAAACCAAACAATCCAAATACGATCGAGGGAATTCCGGCAATATTGCGGATGCTGAGTCGGATTATCCTGTTCAGCTTCCCCTGTCTGGAACATTCATTGAGGTAAATTGCCGACCCTACCCCCAGGGGGACAGAAATCACTAAAGTAAGCAGCGAGACATAGATTGTGCCTATAATCGCCGGTTTAATGCCGCCAGCAGTCATCCCTGCCCGGGGAACCTGGGACAAAAACTCCAGACTTATTGATCCGATGCCCCTGAAGATAATTGTCCCGACCAGATAAACCAAAACTAGTACTGCACCAAGAGAGGCTAGCCTTAAAAACATAAACCCGGCTGTTTCACTAAAAGAGTGTTTGTTAAGTTTAGTCCTCATTCTATTCCCTCCCGATCACGCTTCTGTTAAGAAACAAATCAGCTAGCAAATTGACACTGAAAGTAATCAGGAATAACAAAGCGCCAAGCACAAACAATGAATGATAATGCAAGCTGCCCCAAGCCACTTCCAGCCCCTCGATGGCGATTGTTGCCGTCAACGTTCGGACTGATGTGAGATAGTCCGGCAACTGGATGCCCCAGATTGACTTCAAAGGAACAGCTAGCGCATTTCCAGTTGCCATCAAAACTGTCATTGTCTCACCAATTGCCCGTCCGAAACCAAGCATAACAGCTGCAATGATTCCTGACCGGGCTGCCGGAAGGGTAACCCTGATCATGGTTTGCCAGGGGCTTGCCCCCAAGGCCAGTGCCGCCTGACGATAATCGTTGGCCACGGCCTTTAGGGCATCCTCGGAGATACTTACAATCGTAGGTAACGCCATTATTCCTAACATTATCGCTCCAGTGAGGCCAGTCAGGCCGTTGGAGAGACCGAAGGTTCGGGCAACCAGCGGCGCCACAACCACCAGAGCTAGAAAGCCAATGACCACCGAGGGCACACTGGCGATAATCTCCAAAACCGGCTTAACAATTTCCCTGACCTTTGGTGACGCCACTTCTGCCAAATAAAGCGCAGTAGCAATACCCCAGGGAACAGCCAGCACCAGAGCCGCCAACGAGACAAATAGCGAACCGAGAATCATTGGCAACGCACCATAGCCCGGGTTAGGTGAGTAAGGCATCCAACGACTGCCAGTAAGAAACTCAACAATACCAAGTTCCCGCAAAGCTGGATAACCTTGACGGAGTAAATATCCAAAAATCAGGGCAACTACAATAACTGCCAGCAAACCATTCAATGTCAATAGAGCGGAAATTGCGTTTTCCCGCCACTTTTGACGTTTTCTTCTTTGAACATGTCCGGCGCCCTCTGGCAAAATACTCTGTTCATTCACCCGCCTCATCTCCTTTAACGTAGGTACATCTTCACTATAGCCAAGGCCTGTTAGCTGTGCTTAAACAGAATGTAAAGATAATGTAAAGCTGGAAAAGGCAAGGAGACCGCAGGCATTCCAGCCAGCGGTCTCCTTTGTAAGCTCACATGTTATTTAAGATCAAGCGCCTGAAACAGGTTTGCGTTTGCCTGCTCATACTCAGGTGAATTTCTATAGAAGCCTACTGTTTCTAGGACATCTATTCCTTCTGCAGACAAAACCCATTGCAAATAGTCGAGCACTGCCCCTTCCGGCTTTCCATTGACATAGAAGTACAGTGGCCTGGCAATTGGATACTTTCCACTATCCACATTTGCCCGAATTGTTGGGTCAATAAAAGGACCGGTTTTATCAAGACCTACATTAACAGCGTGCACACCGTGGTTTACGTACGCCACACCAACATAACCAATAGCGTCTCGGTCGGCAGCAACGCCCTCATAGATAGAGGAAGTTCCAGGCATAAACATGGTGTTCGTGGCCCAGTCGGCCTGGTTCAAGACAGTTTCCCAGAAGAACACGTGGGTGCCGGAATTACTCTGTCGAGAATAAAGGGATATTGCCCCGCCTTCTTCCCATCCCAGTTGAGCCCACTGGGTTATCTCGCCGGTAAAAATCTGCTTCAATTCGTCCATTGTCAACTCTGCAACTGGATTAGCGTCGTTGACAATCACTGAAATGGCATCTTGTCCGACGACGAACTCGTACACATCAAGGTTTTTTTGGGCCGCCGCGTCCAGTTCCTCTTGGGTTATCTTCCGGGAAGATTGGGCAATGTCCAAATTATCATTTAGCAGTCCTGCAATGCCTGTACCTGAACCACCACCGGTTACCGCCAATGACACTTCGGAATTAGCATCCATGTACGTGTCAGCCCATTGCTGACCAAGGTTGACCATGGTATCAGAGCCCTTGATTTCTAAATAGCCATCCCCATTGTTGTTACCACAACCGGATAAAACTACCACAACCACAGCAACCATCAAAATTACGATTTTCTTACCCATGCATATCCTCCTTTTGTTAGTGATTAACTACAGGATAGCTCTTGTCTGTTAGCAGAGATTAATCGCTATTTTAAGAAAAAGTAAAAACCAGCAAACGCTGGTTTAAGAATGTTTTTTTGCTAAGGGCAAAGTTGCCCAAAAGCTGGTGCCTGTTATTTGATTGCTTATCACGCCGACCTGACCGCCAACACCGTCGACAATATGCTTGACAATCGCCAAACCGAGGCCGGTTCCACCACTTTGACGTTGCCGGGACTTTTCCACCCGGAAAAAACGTTCAAAGAGCCGGTGCTGCTCTTCAGGAGGAATTCCCGGACCCGAGTCAATCACGGCCACCCGGACAAAATTATTGTCCAATACATCTGCTTCGATTTTAATAACCGTGTTTTCTGGCGTATACTTAATTGCGTTCTCCAGATAATTCATAATTATTTGCTCAAGATAGTCCGCATCCAAAGCAACAAAAATTCCCGACCTCACCGCCACTTGCAGTGTCTGATTTCTCGCATCTGCCTGGCTGCTAAGAAGATTGACAACTGAATCGGCGACAGATTTAATCTCCACCTCTCCAGACTTGCGTCTATGCCCAGACTCAAGACGGGAAAGATTCAGTAAATCGTTAATTAAGCGGCTCAAACGAACTGACTCATCTCGGATAATCTCCAGAAACCGGGTGTTTCTGGCCAAATCATCATCCGATTCCAGTAAAGTTTCGGCAAATCCCTGGATAGCAGTCAGAGGAGTTCTCAATTCATGTGATACATTGGCAACTAAATCCCGACGTTGCTGTTCCAGGCGCCGTAGATCTGTAATATCCTGCAAAACAATTACAACTTCCTCGTTTTTCCCCTGGGAATCCCTAATCACACCAGCGCCGTGCAGTCTGATGAAAAGCTTGCCTCCCTGGGGGCGTTCCAAGATAAGTTCAGTTTGCTGTGGACGCTCGCCACCCAATACCTGATTGACAAACTGATTAATCTGACTTTCCCTGGTCAACTGGAAAAATGGTTTATTAACCCCGCCGAGTCCGGTGTCGAGCATGTTTTGGGCAATAACATTGACTGCCAACACAACCCCTTGCTGATTAAGAACAATAATCCCCACCGGCAAATTCGTTATAATCTCCTCTAACCGAGTTCTTTCCCGGTTGGCAGCTGTAATCATCTTCTGGATATTTATGCTCATTTCATTAAACACCAAATCCAGTTCCGCCACTTCATCACCGGAGATAACTGTTTTTTGGTCAGAGAAAACACCCTTGCCAATTTCCCGCGCCTTCTGGCGTAACCGGGCGAGGGAGCTGGTAATTCTTCCGGCAAGCAAACTGCCCACTAACCAGAACAAAAGGCCGCCGACGACTATGGCGCCAAGCAATCCATTCCGAATTGCACTTAGGGTGTTCTTGATAGTTGTCAGAGGGGTGGCTAGGCGAAAAACACCGACAATTTCATTCCCGGCGTTATAGATTGGAGCTGCAGCGTACAACACCTCACTTGCAAGTGTACTGCTGTAACGGGTTGATGTAGCCGCCTCTCCCGCCAGCGCACGCTGCATCTCTGGCCGAGAGAGATGGTTCTCCAACTCATCAACCGGCTTATAGGTTTCAGCAACAGGATTTCCCTCTGAGTCAATCACTGTGACACGTAGTTCCAGAGTCTCCGACACCTCAGAGGAAAAGTCCGTTAAACCTTCCCATATGAGTGAGCTACTTATTCTGGCCATCAACTGCGCTTCATTAAGCAGCGTCTGTTCCAGATTTGTCTGGTAGACGCGAAAGAAATACCCGGACAACAATGCGCCCAGCAGCCCGAACAGAAACACAAAAAGCAATATATAGCTTACCGTAATTTTTCGACGGATACTGGAAGCCACTACTGGTCACCTCGAAGCCTGTATCCAATCCCCCGCAAAGTTTGAATCGGCACAGCTCCCTCGCCGGCAACAGCGGCAAAAATATGGCGGAGTTGGCTAATGTGAACATCTACTGTCCGGCTGTCACCAAAAAAATCATAGCCCCAAACCGCCGTTAGCAATTCATCCCGGGAGCACACCTTGCCGGGATTTTCAGCCAAATAAAGCAGCAGACCAAACTGCTTGGGGGTCAGTTCTAGAGAATGTCCCATGAAATTCACAGTATATTGCTCTTTATTTATGCGCAAATCCCCTCGTACTACGAGAGCAGCGTCTGTGGTAACATACTGATCACGGCGGAAGGTGGCTTTGATGCGAGAAACCAGTTCGCGGGGACTGAAAGGCTTGGTAATGTAGTCATCGGCGCCAACTTCCAGGCCGACAATTCGATCAATTTCTTCACTGCGTGCGGTAAGCATAATTATGTAAACAGTGTAATTATAGCGTTGACGAATGAACTTGCAAACTTCTAAACCATCTACTTCCGGTAGCATCAGGTCTAGAATAACCAAATCGAACTTGGATTCAGCCAATTTTTCCATGGCCTCACGACCGTCAACAGCTACTGTGACGTCATAACCAGCTTTGACGATATTGAACTCCAACAACTCAATAATTGGCTGATCATCTTCTACAATCAATATCTTTTTGGTCAATGCAAGTCCTCCTTTATCGAACTTAAGCTCAGCATAACAAAAAAATGTAAAACCTCTGTAAAGCTACGGTAAAACGTTGTTTACAGTGAAACCCTGACAAAGACGACTTAGCCTAGTTAATCTTACCATAAAGCATATTTTTTTACCTATATGCAAATAAAAACCCGGCCAAAAGGCCGGGCATACTCTACGATTGCAAACTGACGGGCTCTCTCTGTTTTTCGGTTCCCCACAAACCCCGGAGAAAATTGATTACCGCTGGCAGCCACTGTTTGCGGGTGGCATATTGGGCAAACTTAACGGCAGCAATGCCAACTGCTGCGCCGGCAATAGCGTCGATTGTCCAGTGGATTCGCAAATAAAAAGTTGCAAAAATGACCAAAGGGCAGAAGATGCTGTACAGCACCCGTATCAGTTTATTGGGCTGTTTCCAGGCCAAAAGCAGATAGGTCACTGAAATCGATGTATGCATGCTGGGGAAAACATGGTTTAGGGGTGAAATAGTGCGGAATAAAGGCGGAAATTCTCCTTTGACCATCCAGACCTGATGACCCTGGGTCAGTGTATAGAAGGGAAAATGCACCAGATAGTGAAACGCAAATGTGCCAAAGGCAAGCAGTGAGAGGGCCCGGAAATCCCGTTTGGCGACCGCCCGAATCAAAAGGCCGAAAAAGGGAACATAGAAGCCGTAATTATAGATGGCCCGGAAGGTGTCCACCAAAACCTCGCTGGGGTAATTGAAGTAGATTGAAAGATCATTGTAGGGAATCGAGTTTAACCAGCCATTAATGAAAAACACATGGGTTTGAAAAGTATATTCAAACCACTGCTGGAATCGGTCAATTCCGCCAATTACCAAACAGAGCATCATCAGCCCCACGGCGATCTTCAGGGCCATACGGTCGTTATTGCTCCGCAAAGAAAGGGTTCTCAGTTCCCCCAACTCCCGGTGTAATGCCAGGGCAAAGATAGCAATGACAATGATAAGATCCATATTCTCCATCTCCCGGTTACTTTAATGTGGGTCCATATTGAAGTATAGCAATGTATTGACTCGGCTAGTCCAGTTGTAAGTCAACTGTAAGGGTTGTTTAATTATTAAACATTATTTCACCGTTCGAATCCTGATTACAGTTTAATGAAAAACTATTAGTTGCCGTTTCTGGACGATTGCAAGGCCAGCATGAGGTAATCGGCGCTGGCACGGTTGGTGGCAACTGGTATATTCTTAAGGGTCGCCACCCGAAGCAGGGCCTTAACATCGGGGTCATGTGGCTGAGCGGTCAGCGGATCCCAAAAGAACACCAGCATGTCGATAGCCCCATCCACAATTCGGGCGCCAATCTGTAAATCACCGCCTAGGGGGCCGCTCTTCAGGGCAGTTACCGCCAATCCAGTCTCTTTGCTCACTTTGTTGCCGGTGGTTCCGGTGGCAAAAAGAGAGTGCGCGCTAAGCAAATCATAATGCTCCCGGCACCATTCCACCATCTCCTCCTTGCATTTATCATGGGCAATCAGAGCAATCTGCTTTTTCTCCATGCCGCCACCTCGCTTATCGCTATTTTACACGGCCAAAACGACCATCGCAACCCGCAAATTCACGCTAAACAACTGAAAGTCAATAAAAAGAGGCCTTACGGCCTCATTAGCGCTTAGATTTTCTGGTCAACTGCCGCATGATTGAGGAAAAACACTGCCACGCCACCGATGCCAATATGACAGCCGAGAACGCTGCCCACCTTGTTCACGATAAAATCCTTGTAGCCCAAAGTCTCTTCAATCAGCTGCTGCAGTCGTGAAGCCGCCTCGGGATCGTCGGCATGGCTGATGGCGATGGTTTGTTCAACCTTGGCACAACGTTCCTGCATCAAGGTAAGTAAACGGCGGATGGCCTTATTCTTGCCCCGCACCTTTTCTAAGGGTAGCATTAAGCCTTCCTTAACATGTAAAATTGGTTTGATACTCAGCAGACTGCCGATGAAAGCGCTGGTCCGGCTCACCCGGCCACCCCGGAACAGGTATTCCAAATCGTCCACTGTGAATAGATGTTCGGTATGACGCCCCCAGTGCTTTACGGCAGCGGTAATCGTTGTCATATCACTGCCAGCCCGGGCCATCTCAGCCGCTTTTTGCACCACCAGCCCCTGCCCCAGGGAACCGCAGCCACTGTCAATCACCTCAATCTGAAAATCAGGAAAGCGCTCCTTCACTGCCCTTGCGGTTAGCATTCCCGTCTGACAAGTGCCGGACATCTTAGAAGAAAAGCCAATGTATATGCATTTCCTGCCCGCCTTTGCATAGCGGGTAAACACTTCCTCAAAAATCGCCTGGGTTGTCTGCCCGGTTCGGGGCAATTTCCCTGCCCGCATCGCTGCATAAACATCGTCAGGACTGATATCCTGGCCATCCACGTATTCTTTGCCGTCGAGAAGCACAAGTAATGGAATCACTTCGATATCGTAAGTCTGCAAAACTTCTGCCGGTAAATCGCAACCGCTGTCGGTGAGAATCTTCACTGTCATCTAATTCGTTCGCCCCCTTGTGTTCCTTTTCATTATAACATATTACTACACTAACCTAAAAAAATCCTTCCCGAGAATCAAAAAAGTCCGGAAACCCGGACTTCTTCGGTAAACTAGTCTTCATCCACTAAAACCGGTTTCTGCCATGTCCCTTTACTCAACCGGCTGAGCAGAGAATAAAGAAGCGGAATGACCAAAAGCAAAAGCAATGTTCCCACCAGCTGGCCGCCAATAATTGTAATCGCCATTGGCGCCTGCAGCTGGCTGCCGGAACCCAGCCCCAATGCCAGGGGAAACAGGCCCAGCACAGTGGTTATGGTGGTCATCATGATTGGACGCAGCCGGGAAGTGGCGCCTTCGGTCACAGCTTCGAGCAAGGGGCTGCCGGCCAACCGCTTCTGGTTTATCAGATCCACCATAATAATCCCGTCATTGACCAAGATGCCGGTCAGAACCACGGCGCCAATCAGGGCAGGGATGCTGAGGGTGTTGCCGGTAATCAATAGCGCCAGAATTGATCCGGCCAGAGCCAGGGGAATGCTGCAGATAATGATAAATGGATTGAGGAAAGACTCAAATTGAGCTGCCATCACCAGGTATACAAGAATCGCGGAAACAATTAAAATCGTCTCCAGCTCGGAAAAGGCATCATCCATCATATCAAAAGCACCGGCGGACTTAATGCTGTATCCAGGCGGCAGCACGAGGGAATCCAGGGCCTCCAGGGCCGCATCAGTGGCAGCGCCCAGGTCAATACCGGAGTAGTGAGCAGAAATCTGACCCACCATCTGCCGGTCCTCCCGGGGTAAAGTAGCGGGACCCCATGCCTCGGAGAACTGGGCAACCTCGCCCAATTCAAGCCACCCGCCGGCGGCGCTATGAATGGGAAGGGTGTGAAAGTCCTCAACGGAACTAAGCTCATCCCGGTTATAGCTCAACATCAATTGATAGAGACCGTCTCCATCTTCAACCCGGGCCACGGGGATCCCTTCCATGGCCATGCGCAGCGTGTTGGCAACCTGGTAGATGCTGATACCCTTTTGCAGGGCCAGGGGATGATTAACTTCGACATGCATCTCCGGACGCACTTCATCCCGGTTAGACTGGATATCTGACAGGAAGTCCAGTTCCGCCAGCACTGCCATCGCCTCATCGGTCAGGTGGTCGATTATTTCCGCGTCTTCGCCCTGGATTACCAGCTCCAGCCGGGATTCCAACCCGGCTGTTTCCAGCAACGAGTCACGATTGAAGGTCACCGCTGCTTCCGGGTTCAGCGCCTCCACCTCGAGGCGTAATTCATCAATCAGACTTTCGATATCCTCCACATGATCTTCAGCAACCACTACCCGCATCCGCGCCTCGTTGGAAACACCGCTTTGCACGGCAAGCCCCAAAAACTGGGGGGCGCCGGCTCGGGCATCGTAAAAATCAACCTCCGGCCGCTGGCCAATCAAATTTTCTACCGACTCCAGGTATTCATTGGTGATGCGTAGACTAGTTCCTGGTGGCAAACGCATGTCGATGGTGAAGGACGGTTCCGGAGGAGCGGGAAACAAATCCATACCCATAAAAGTAAACCCAACACCGCCGACAATTAGAAACACCAAGACCGCTGCTAATGTCGCCCAGGGCCGCCTTAGCACCAGCGCAAGGGCCTGACTATATATCCGGGGCGGCGCCAAGCGGGGCATTTGCCTGCTCTTGCCCAAAAATCTCGAGGCCATCAGGGGAATTAACGTAAACGAAACCAATAGTGAGGCGGCTAGGGCAAAGCTGACGGTCAAGGCAAATTCCTGGAATAACTCACCGGCCAAACCGCTGACAAACACCACCGGGAAAAACACACTCACAGTGGTCAGGGTGGAGGCAAGGATTGCCCCTGCCACCTCCCGGGTTCCGGTGAGGGCGGCCTGGGCAGCAGATTTGCCCATCTGTAAATGGCGATAGATATTCTCGCTGACGACAATCGCGTTGTCCACCAAAAGTCCTGCCGCCAGGGCCATGGCGCCCATGGTCATGATATTAACTGTCAGCTTGGCAAAATAAAGCAGTGTGAAAGTAAACAGCAGCGAAATCGGGATGGCGGCGCCGATGAAGAGCGTGGTTCGAAAATCCTTGAGGAAGAGTATGAGGACAAGAACGGCCAACACAGCTCCTCCCAAGAGCGATTGAACCAGGTCCCGGAGCGCGTCCTCAATATCCGCGGCCTGGTCGTATACATAATAGAAACTGAAAGTAGTGCCGCCCACCGAGAACTCCTCGGATATCCGATCCAGTTCTGCCCGCACCTGACGGGCGACAGCGACCGTGTTGGCAGACCCCTCTTTTTGCACGCTGAGCCCGATGCTGGGAGTGCCGTTAAGCCGGGATATTGTCTGGGTGGCATGGACATCCTTTTTGATTTCGGCGATGCTGCTGAGCCGGATTGGCGTCAAGGGGAAATCGTCGTCGAGGCCGGGAATCTGGCCGCTTTGGGAGGAGACTATCATTGCCATCGCCATCTCCACCAGGGCAGCTTCCAACTCCCGGGAGGCCTGATCAAGTTCCCGTGTCAGCTCCTGCTGCATCCGGGTATACCAGCGGTCGAAATCCGGTACTTCCGCCACCGGCAAAGCCAATAGCTGCTCCCAGTCGATGTCTTCCGGCACAGGCACCCAGTATTCCGGGTCATCATCATCGGCGTTCTCATCATCGTTTTCAGCTTCCTCGTCTTCTTCGTTGGGAAGCTGATCGTCAATCAGGTCATCGATATCTTCCGGAGTGAGGCCGTAGTCCTCAAGAAAATCAGGGTTGAGAATTATGTTCACAATCTCGTTCAATTCATCCCGGTCCAACTCTTCAATTACATCCCGGAGATAAATTGTCTGTGTTGGAATCTCCAAATCTCGCTCGGCGGGCAAGGCCTCTGCCAGAGCCCGGTTCAAGTCCACGTTGAACTCTCCCTGCAACTGTTGCTCCAGGGCGGAATAATCGACATCGAAGCCGACAATCATGTCTGCCAGGGCATGTTGCTCGTGGGAATGGCCCAAAAACCGCAGCCGCAATTGCCGGTCTTCCAGCTCAACAATCCCCGCAGGCAAGTCATGGAGGCTGCCGCCAAGTATGCCAGTTACCTGGTCAAAGGAAATCCCGTATTCCTTCATGGCAGCTGGGGACAGCCGCACAAAATAATCCTCCTCCACCTGCCCCTGGAAATCCACGGTCGCCACTCCTGGTATGCTTTCCAGGCGCGGTCGCACCTGCTGGCTCAACCATTGGGTAAGCTCGGCATTGCTGACATTACCGGTGGCAGAAAGCTCCATCACAGGCAGTAGAGTCGGGTCAAATTCAAGGACAAATGGCTGTTCCACCCCATCGGGCAAAGTCAACAAGCCCAGGTTCATCTCCACCTCTTCCCGGGCCGCCTTCATATCGGCGCCCCATTGAAATTGGAGAATCGCCAGAGACACACTCTCCTGGGATATTGAGCTGAGCTTGGTCAGCCCCCCAACCACCGACAGACGATCCTCCACCGGTTCGGTGACCATATTTAACGTCTCCTGGGGTGAACTGCCGGGAAAGACCGTGATCACCGCCAACACTGGCGGCTGAATATCCGGTAGTAGATCCAAGGGTGTAAAAAGGAGTGAAACGACGCCAATAACCACACACAGACAAATCAGGGTCAGGGTAGCCACGGGACGTTTGATTGCCAGATAAGGTAGTTTCATTATATTTTCCTCCCCGCCCGAGTAGATGCTTCCATTATAACAAATGACCGGACAATGTGTGAATACAGGGCCGGTCACAATCGTTTATTAGCCTGCCCACGGATACATGTCGCACGCAGACGGCAGAATATATAATATACCAGGAAAGGCGGTGCATACATGCGACAAACCTCAGTTATACTTTTGCTCCTACTATTGACCGGGTGCGCCCTCTGGCCGTTCTCCGACAACGCAGACGATAATCTGCTTCCGGAGCAGGGCTTTACCCGGATGGAGGCCGAGGAGTTGCCGGAACCGGTCCGGGAGCAGCTGGAAAATATCCGCACAATGTTCGTTGGTATGGACGTATTCTATGAAGACCGCCGTTATATCCTTGTCAGTTACGGCGAACAGCCCAGTGGTGGCTATAACGCGGAGATAACTGATGTCACAGTGGGGGACAGCGCTGTAACAATTACGGTGCATTTCACCGAACCGGAGCCTGGATCCCAGGTGACAGACCAGATAACCTGGCCTCGGGACAGCGGCTGGATCAGCGAGCGCATGCTGCCGGTGCAGTTTGCGGCAACCGGCATTGATACCCATGTGCCCCATCTGATTGGCATAGACAACTTACCGCCAATTGTCGCCGAGTCTCGGTGGGTCAAACTCTTTGAACCGGCGCCGGTAACCACTATCGGCAATGAATTCACTGTTTCCGGCGTAGCCAATGTCTTTGAAGGCAGCTTGCTCTGGCGCCTGCTGACAGTTGACGGGAACGTCCTGGTAGAAGGAATGGACATCGCAGGCATGGGCGATTGGTATCCCTTTGAGTTTACTGTAGAAGTGCCGGAAACTGAGGTAACGGAACTGGCACTGGAAGTGTTCACTGAGAGCGCCAAGGACGGCAGTGTGGAGAACCTGGTTACAGTTCCCCTGACCTCAGCCCAAGATTAAGGAGACCGCGCTTCAATCAGCGCGGTCTTTTCCTTTACGTTTTAATTTATCCAGCTTGGCCTGAATCTTTTGCTTCTGGGCCAAAGTCTCGTCAGGCTTTGAGAGTGCCCGCACTATTTGGCCGTCCACAATCTCCGCTTCAATTATATCTCCCTCTCCAGTGCCTTTTGGCAAATCAGCTACAGGCACCACGTGCTGAACTTGCTCAGCTTCCCGCAGCAGCAGCCGGGCCAGGCCCTGGGTTATGGAGTCTACAGTATATAGTTTCATGGCAACCTCCTACTGATTGGGCGCTGTAAAGATTTCCTGTTCACTGGCGCTGTATTCGGTGCTGATGCTAAGACCCTCTCCATCACTGTGCATCACCACTGTGCCGTGCAAGTCGGTGCGAAACACTTCCACATCTGCCCCCCGCAACATCTCAAGAGTTTCGCGATGGGGATGGCCGTACTGGTTGCCGGTCCCACATGAGATAACAACATATCTGGGGCGCACAACCTGAAAGAAATCCGGGCCAGTGGACGTGCTGCTGCCGTGGTGGCCAGCTTTAAGCACGGCGCTGCGCACCGGATAACCGGCGCCGAGGATTTCCCGCTCCGAGCCCAGCTCGGCATCTCCGGTGAACATAAAGCTGTCACTGCCAAAGGATAGTCGCACAACAATCGAGGCCTCATTCAAATTCGACCGGGACGGCTCAGCGGGGTGCAACACTGTGAGAGACGCGCCTCCACCAAGTCCAACCGGCGCCATTCCCGCCCTTGCCTCAACAAAATTTATGTCATTCGCTATGATTGCATCCAGATAGTTCTCATAAGTCTGACTGGTATGGGGCACGCCGGGATCCCATACTTCATCGACAGTCAACTCATCAAAGACGGTGAGCAAACCACCGATATGATCCTCATGGGGATGGGTGCCAATCACGATATCCAGACGCGACACACCCTGGCGGCGCAGATAATTGACCACATCGGCCCCCGCTCCCCGGGTGCCACCGTCAATAAGGACATTCGCCTCAGGGGCTTTAATCAGAATCGCATCGCCCTGGCCCACATCGATAAAATGGACGCTCAGCTCACCGGAAGCCGGTTCCCCTTCGAAAAACTCCCATACAGCGTCGGGTATCCAGGCCTTCCAATCAATGCCGGCCTGCTCTACCATTTCAACACTTAGCACAGAGCAGGCAAGGGTCACCACCAGCAAAAACACAGCCAGTGACTGCAGTTTACGCCGGGCCAAACCAGCCACCACCCACAGAGCGGCGCCAGCCAATAATATAACGTTAACAACTAACAGCGGCATCAACAGACCTGCTTCAAAGGCCCCTTCCGCCCGGGAGGAGGCCAGAAGACCATAGACAAAACCACCGTACAAAAGCCCCTGTAAGAAAACAATAAAACTCTTCTGGCCCGCTGAACGCCCTTTTAAGGCCGGTAGAAGTAAAAGAACACCAGCGAGGCAGAGGATCCAGAGCACGCGCGTTGGTTCCATAAAAATCCCCTCCTGATGTTATATTACCACAGTCAGAAGCCAAAATAGACCAATTTTATCAAACTTATCTGCTCACTGGCCGACTGCGTCGATTCAAGCGACGCACCAAAGGCAGGTAAAACAGGTACCACAAGAGCGCTGCGCCGCCGATGCAAATCCAGGCCAAATTTCGTTCCCACCAGGGCAGGCCGCCGACCGCAGCAGTAGTCACCAACGGCGAGTCCACCAAAACTTCTCCGTCTAGAGTGTAGACCACCCGCCCCACCATTTGGCCATGGCGCAGCGGCGCCCGCAGAGCGGGGCCAGCCTCGGTATCCACCAGCAGGTCGGGATTGAGTATTAGCTCTGTTTCTATCAGTTCGAGATTGCTCCGTTCCAACAACATTTGCCGGCCTCTGGCCCCCGCCACCTGTACGCTGGGCGCCTGATCACGCCCTTGATTGGCGACCGGGATTTCGCTAACCACAGCACCTGACTCACAAACCTGATGCCAGCAGAAATTTTCCAAGCCGTAGGTTAACAGCGCCTGGGAATCATGCCAGCGCCCCTCCCGGCTGCCTTTTAAAACCACAGCTAACACCGACATTCCACCATCGGCAGCCGAGGAGACCAGGCAAAACTCCGCCTCGCCGGTGTAGCCCGTCTTAAACCCGGTGGCCTGGGGATAATGCCATTCCGACTCATCCTGCACCAGCTGGTTGGTATTGCGCCAACGGGCTGTAACCTGGCGTCCGCCGCTCTGATAAGAAGCGACATACTCCTGGGCCCGGGCCATAATTCGAAGCAGTTGGTGCTGCAGCGCATCGCGACTAATTACAGCCAAGTCGTAAGCGGTGGTATAATGCTGGGGATGATGGTACCCGTCAGGCACAACAAAATTACTGTTTCCCGCCCCGGCCTCCCAAGCGCGCTCATTCATCATCCCGGCAAACACATCAATTGCCTGTTGAATAGTGAGTGTGGCATCATGGGCCGTACGGGCTATATGAACAGCCACGGTATAAGCAGCGTCATTGCCCGAGCGCAGCATCATTCCCCATAACAGATCCCGGAGGGTAAGCTGGTCGCCGATTTGCAGGTGGACTTTGCTGCCGTCAGCCGGCACCCGGTTAATCTCCGCCCCAACCGTCACCACCGCGTCCAAATCGCCATGCTCCACCGCCACAAGCGCAGTGAGAATTTTCGTTGTGCTGGCCGGATATAGGACCTTGTCGAGATTATGGCCCGCCAGCACCTGACCGCTCTGTTCTTCAATAAGAATATAAGCTTCCGCCTCAATCTCCGGGAGATCAGTGGCAGAAGCAGGAACGGCAAATATTAGTAACATTAACAACATACTCGCCAGTTTTCTCATAGCACGGCTCCTGTTCCTCTTTCTCCTGCCATTTTACACCAATATCACCCTCCCTTCAATCACCACCAGGTGCCCACCCGGGGACGGAGGTTCACTGGGCACTGCCCACCCGGGGACGGAGGTTCACTGGGCACTTTCACTAATCTTGAACAAAGAAAAACCGGGCGAGCAAGATACTCAACCCGGTCCTTGATATTCGTTTTCTCCCGCAGGGGACAATCGCAGCAACACAACAGCCAAAGCTATCATAGCCAGGGCCATAACCTGCGACGGAGAGAAAACCCCTATCCCCGCACCCCGCACATCACCGCGGAAAAATTCCATCAGAAAACGGAACAGCCCGTAAGCGAACAGATACCTGGCCGCATTGGCACCGGGACGCCTGAGCAACCAGCCAACCAACAAAAATAGAAAGCCTGCTTCGAACAATTGAGTGGGCAAGACTGGCCCCCCGTGGTGCAGAAACGGAGGCGAACCCGCCGGAAACAAAACCCCACCCCAAGCGACTGGACTTCCATAACAGCAGCCGGCCAGAAAGCAGCCGATGCGGCCAAACCCATGTGCAATCACCAGACAGGGGGCAATTAGTTCGATATCTTCTAGTAAATACTGGCGGGACAGAAGAAGCAAGTATAAGAAACAGAAGCTAAGCCCGCCAGCCAACAAACCGCCATAGAAAGTCAGGCCACCGAAGGACAGGGGTCTTGCGTGCACTAAGCTGTCAAACACCGCGGCGCCAGCAAACCCGAAGATGATTGCCGCGCCCATGACGAAGGTCAGGCGATCATGATGGCCGGGAGGTCGAAAACTCTTTGCCGTCAACCTTGTCCAAAGCAAAAAGGCGCAGACCATCCCTAACCCGATAAGCAGGTTATACATCGGCACGACTAAAAAGAAATGGCCGAGATTCAGGTTAAGTTCTGGCAGCATCCTCAGACCTCCTTAAGCAGCAACCTCTTCTTTCTTCTGCACCAGGGCAAAGATACCGCCAATCAGGAAGAGTATCGCGACCACCAGCGCAATTAAGTTTCCGATAATCATCGTAATTCCGCACATCAACGCCGCTACAATCATCATGACACCAGAAAGCATCGGCTTTCCTTTGGCCATTAGGCCAAACACAAACCCCAGCAAAGCGCCAATCAGGCCCATCCAGAGATAGAAGTCTCCGACGCCAGTGCCGGCTTCATCTGCCACTGCCGACAAGCCCTCTGCGCAAGCACCGGCACAGACAGCGCCGGGCAGCCCCAAAACACCACCGATGATTCCCATAATCATCGGCACATTGGAAGTACCACGTTTTTTAGCCATAAACAAACCTCCTCTAAAATTTCCCCTGCGCAGACAGTATAGCAAGCGGCAGTGACAAACCCTGTCACCGGCATCAAAGTGCCCACCTGGGGACGGAGGTTTACTGGGCACTTACTGTTCATACAAGGTCCGAGTCAATCGCCGCGAACTCCACCACCATCCAGACATAATATGTACCAGGTGTTGGAGGTGTGTACTGTGGCCAACTTTATGATTGACCCAAACCTTGACGGTAATCTGGTTGTTTACGCGCAACAAACGCAACTACCTGAAATAGTCTACTTTCAATTTGGCCAATTTCATAAACCTCTCAGAGTCATCAGCAGCCCGCTTCTAAATCAGGGCGAGATAATTATTCCGAGACGTATCACTCCAGATATTAGCCTGCCGAATCTAGAATACGAAACTAGGTTAGCAGGGAAAAACTTGTTCCTGGGTCCGGTGATCGGGATAATGGTTGCCGCAAAGCATTATCGGCAGCCAGAATTAATTGCCTCGAGGCTTATCTATTACAGTCAAGACAAGGGCCTTATCTATCTGTTCGGTGAAGAACAGATAGATAAAACACGACAACTGATTGTCGGCAAGTTTTACAACCCTAGGACCTCGGAATTTGAAGAGGGACTCTTGCCATATCCAAATATAATCTACCTGCGAACCAACCCACAACCCAAAATCTATAGGCATTTAGTAGAGCATCTGGGCTCTGCAAACATCTATAACTATCCATTTCGAAGCAATAAATGGACTTTCTGGTCTTATGCCAGCACTGATTCCCTTGTATCTAAACATCTGCCAGAGACCAGAAAATTTACCGTGCCAACAGTCCGTAAAATGCTTGCCAAATATGATTCAGTTTACCTAAAACCAATACTACTGTCCCGGGGCAGGGGTATCTACCGTTTAAGCAAGGTTCGGTCAGGATTCAAGCTAGAGAACAGCCATGGCACCGTTTGGCGTGTCAAAAGCCGGGTTGAACTTAATCGCTTACTGCGTGGCAAAATCAAACGGAAGTATATCGCACAAGCGGAAGCACCCTTTGCATTCAACGGGCAGAAAGTGGACTTTCGCATCTACCTGCATAAAAATCGCGATCAAATCTGGCAACGTAAATATATCGACACAAGAATCGCCAGGCAAAAAAGTATCATTACCAACCGGCGCAACCGACAGTACGCGCTGCCCGGGGATTTAGGCCTTCGGCAGATATATGGCCTGGATGAGCAGACGATTGGCGACAAATTTACCGAGATAACTGACTTAAGCATTCGGGCAGTGAAAACGCTGGAGGCGGCCGGACACAGCTTAGGTGATATTGCGGTAGACTTTATCCTCGATAAAGACCTGCACCCCTGGCTCTTGGAGGCGCAACCGGACTACCTTGCCGATAAATTCACCCCGGATAGGGTGTATATGCGCCGAATTGTCCAACCCGGCGCTCTCGACTATGCCCGGGGGTTATGGGAGCAAATGACACGCTCTGGCGTCTAGGGGACAACTTCAAAGGAGAAGAAAAACCGGCGCCCGCTTAGGTGGCGCCGGTTTCGCGTTGTGTCGAGTTTGCCCATTTAACCTCCGTCCCCAGATGGGCAGGGGAACCTTCGTCCCCGTTAGTGCAGTTTGCCGGGGTTGAGGATGTTTTTGGGGTCAAAGGCCTGCTTGATACCGCGCATCAGCTGCATACTGGTCTCTCCGACGGATTGGCGCAGGAACATGGTCTTGGCATGGCCGATACCGTGCTCGCCTGAGACCTGCCCTTCCAACTCAATTGCCTTGTCGTAGAGCTTTTGCATGATTACCTGGATCTTTGGCTGCCATTCCCGGTCGGGAATATCGTCTTTGAGGGCGTAGACATGGAGGTTGCCGTCGCCAGCGTGGCCAAAGCTACGGATGCGCACGCCGTATTCCGCCTCAAGTTGGTGGGCGAATTTAACAAACTCGGCGACCCTGTCCTTGGGCACAACCACATCGCACTCGTCCAGGCTGGCGGTGGAGCTTTTGATTGCCTCGAGAAAGGCGCCCCGGGCCTCCCAGATTGCTTCTTGCCGTTCGGCGGTGTTGGCGATGAACACATCAATCGCCCCGTGCTCCAGGAGCAACTTGGCCACATCATCGTAGATTTTCTCAATCTCTTCAGTGCTGTCGCCGTCAAAACTGAGCAGCAGATACGCATCGCTGGTCTTGTCGGGGAAGATTTTGCCCAGGTATTCCTCGGCTGCTTCAATGACCTCCCGCTGCATGAATTCTACAGCCGTGGGAATTACCTTGGAACGGAGAATCAGGGGCACGGTGTCAATGGCCTGCTCAAGACTTTCAAAGGGCGCCAACAGGCTGACGGTTTTTGCCGGCAGGGGCAGCAGACGCAGGGTGATCTCGGTGACCACCGCCAGCGTGCCTTCGCTCCCGACCAGCAAATCCTTGAGACTGTAGCCGGAACTGTTTTTGATCACTTTGCCGCCGGTCTCAATTACCTCGCCGTTGGGCAAGACAGCCTTGAGGCCCCGGACATAGTCGCGGGTGACGCCATATTTCACCGCCCGCATGCCGCCGGCGTTGGTCATCACATTGCCGCCGATGGTGGCGCTCTTCTCGCCTGGGTCCGGCGGATAGAGCAAGCCCTGCTCGCTTACGGCCTTGGCCAGTTCCATCAACAACACCCCCGGCTCCACCACCGCCATCAGATTGTCCTGGTCGATTTCGAGAATCCGGTTCATCGCAGTAAACGAGAGGAGGATGCCGCCGATAATCGCCACGGCGCCCCCACAGAGACCGGTTCCCGAACCCCGGGGGGTGACGGGAATGTTTTGCTCATGCGCATAGCGCATGATTCGCGCCACTTCTTCGGTGGTCTGGACTTCCACCACCGCCTCGGGCATGAATTTTCCATACTCGGTCATTTCATCATGGCTGTAATCTTCATTAATCTCCGCTCCGCTGTAAACCCTGCCTGGAGCAACTTGCTCCAAAAACGCCAAGTCCTGCTGGTCCAGTTTTTTATAGGTCATCGGTCTCCACCTCCCTTGACTCAAGTACATCAGCCAGTGTGTCGCCACCGCGTAATTTCATCAGCAACTCTGGCAGAATCTCATAGATATCGCCAACTACGCCATAATGGGCCACATCGAAAATCGGCGCCTGGGAATCTTTGTTGATGGCAATCACCGTCTCGGCACCGCCCATGCCGGCGGTAAACTGCACCGCGCCGGAGATGCCCAGGGTGATCAGCAGTTTGGGCCGCACGGTGCGACCGGAGAGTCCGATTTGCTGGGTGTGGTCACCCCAGCCTGCCTCGATAAGTGGCCGCGTCACCGCCACCTGGCCGCCCAAAAGTTCCGCTAGCTCCTGGACCATGGCCATGTCCTTCTGCTCCTTGATACCCCGCCCGGCTGCCACCAGCACCTCTGCCTCGGCGATGCCCGGGGTCTGCTGCTTTTTGCGCACCTGTAATACCTCAATAGCTGAACGTAGTTTTTCCGGCGGCAGCTGACATTCGACGATTATTCCGGTGGGATTGGGTAGCTTCTGCGCCGCATCCATCACCTTGTAGCGCACCGTGGCCAGCTGGGGCCGATGATTGGGAGTGACAATCTGCGCCATAATATTACCACCAAAAGCGGGACGGATCTGCACCAAGTCACTGTTTTCCTTGACATCTAGCACTGTGCAGTCGGCCGTGAGGCCGGTGCGGAAGCGGGTTGCCACCCGGGGGGCCAGCGAACGCCCCACAGAAGTAGCGCCCACCAGGACAATTGTCGGCTTGTTGTTGTTGATGCAATCCTCAAAGGCGTTGGCAAAAGTATCGACCCGGAAATGCTCCAGCTCAGGATAATCATAAGTGAAGACCTTATCGACTCCGTAGTCCAACAGCTCCCGCCCGGCGGCAGCAAGATTATGCCCCACCAACAGTGCATAGACAGGTTGGCTGATTTTAGCTGCCAGTTCCCGGGCTTTGCCCACCAACTCGTAGGTTACGGGATGAACTTTGCCCTCCACATGCTCTACGAAGACCAGTACTCCCTGCCACTCGGCCTTATCCACCTGGGGTCGCGCCTCTGAAGCCAGGCTAATCGCCTGTTGCGGACAGCTCTTGATACACAGATTGCACATTTTGCAGGCGGCGGTAAAATCCAGCTTGCCTTCCTCAATAATGATTGCGTCAAAGGGACAGACCTGAATACATTCCTGACACAGGTCGCATTTATTGTGATTACATACCAGGGCCATTAACGCTCACCCCCCTGAACAAATTTAAGCTCCCGGAGTTTGGCGAAGATTCGGCCGGCCAATTCTTTGCCCTCTCCATCCCAGATCTCTTTCTCCAAATTGCCCTCAGGGTTAAAGATCCGCTCCACCTGGGTCGGCGAGCCGCTGAGTCCATAGCGGTTCTCGTCCTGATCTTTGAAATCCGCGAAACAGAGCATGGGGATTTCCCGGTCGGCGGTGGCCAGTTTGCGCCGAAAGGAGGGAAGACGGGGCTGGTAAATCCCCTTTTCCACGGTCAACAGGCAGGGAAAAGGCATGCGCACAGTCTCCTCGCTGTCGGCCATATCCATGGTCACAGTTATGCTCTGTTTATTTACCGCTTCAATTGCAGTGACCCAGGCCACATGGGGAAGACCAAGATACTCGGCAATCGCCGGCCCGACCTGGGCAGTATCGCCGTCGGTGGTCTGTTTGCCGCAGATAATCAGGTCCGGTGCGCCCAGGGCACGGATGCCCTGGGAAAGGGTGTAGGCCGTGGCCAGGACATCGGCGCCGGCAAACTTGCGATCGGAAAACACATACCCCCTGTCCGCACCCATCATATATGCTTCCTGAATCACGGCCCGGGCCTGGGGCGGCCCCATTGTCACCACTGTCACTTCGCCGCCCAACTCTTCCCGCAGCCGCATAGCTGTCTCCAAAGCATAGAGATCGTAGGGATTCAGTTTGCTGTCAACACCATCCCGAATCAAAACACCGTTTTCGTCCACCTCCACAGAAGTGGTTTCCGGTACTTGTTTTACACAGACAATAATGTGCATCGCTTCCGTTTGCCCCCTTTTGGTAATATGGTCTGACCAGTTAAAGTCTTTGAACCTCTGTTGCAATGCGCTATTTCCCGGGGAATCATGACTCCGGGGTGGTTTCTGACCGCTCCAGACGCGCTAAGCAATCATTTACATACTCCAAATGCGACTGCATGCGTCTAGATGCTTCTTCAGCATTCCCGGCGGCAATCGCCTCATAGATGCCCCGGTGCTGACTTATCAGGGTTTGCTGATTGGCCGGCTCCATCAGAATCCGGGACCGGGTATATTTGATGCTCTCATCGATGAGGTCGGAGATGGAATTGATGATGCTATAGAGCAGGCGGTTGCCGGTGGCCCGGGCAATTGTATAATGTAGTTCCTTGTCTAGGCGCACATTTTGCTCCTCTTCCAGCTGAAAGCGCTCCAAATTCTCTACAGCTGCGCCGATTGCTTCAATTTGCTCCTGATTGGCGTTTTTTGCTGCCAGAAAGGCGCTGTTTGTCTCTAAAATCATCCGGAATTCCAGAATCTCCTGGGGCGGAGTTTGCTCCAACAAAAAGATGATGGACAGGGGCTCCAGCAGGTTGCGGTCTACCTGCTCGCGGATAAAATTCCCCTCGCCATGGCGACTTTCCACCAAACCGATGATCTGTAACGCACTAAGGGCCTCACGGATGGAGGTTCTACTCACCTGTAGCTGCTCCACAAGCTCCCGCTCAGACGGTAGTTTATCGCCCCGCTTCAGCTCCCCGCTTTTAATCATCGCCTTGATTTGTGCGATTACTTGCTGATAGACTTTCACATCTTTAATCGGCGTAAAAATCGTAATCACCTCCAACCTTATGTATATCTGGACAGGTGGTCTGACCAGTTGTCTCCAGTCTAACCCGACCATCCAAACCTGTCAACAGCAGCGGGGACGTTTCCGTCTGGCAGGCAAACAAACTCTCCTGACCCGCAACCAGGTTTGATTTTGCCCATGCAACCTCCGTCCCCGAATGGGCACAACCTCCGTCCCCGAATGGGCAGAATGGGCACACCTGCCAACCGCCAGCGGGGACTTCCCACTGGCTGAAGATAAACTAACTCCCCTCTAAGAGCAGAACTTTTACCCTGAGGGGAGTTATAATTACTGGCAGCAGCCGAACTTTATTTCTCCGGCCCGGTCTTTTAGCATAGCGCTCAAATGCTCTCCCGAGCAGCTCTGGCACGCATTTTGGCCTGCGAAGACATTCCAAAGCCGCCGCAATACATCTACTAGAACCTTGATCATGTTGCCACCTCCACTATAATAAATTCGTTATAAGTTGATACAGGGTCCCCAAGACAACTCCTCCAGCCAGGACAATACCGACATAAAACCCGATCGCCCGCCTTTTAATAACTGTAGCCATACCGACCATTACGCTGACACTGGTCCCCTGACCGGCAATCAGGAAGGCCAGCACAGCCCCCTCGCCAGCACCGGCATCAAGGAATGTTTCCAGAAGCGGCAGGCCGGCAGCGCCACTTACATATAGCGGCAGACCAATCAATGCTGCCAGGGGCACTGCGTAGAACTTCTCGGGACTAAATAACATCAGAATTGCTTCCGTAGGTATAAAGAGCTCCACCAGGCGCCCAATCGCGATAAACAGCATGAAGAAAATCAGCACCCGCTTGATACCCAATTCATAAATTTGTCGGACTACTTCATCCAAGCGCCAACGCCGGTACCAAACCGGGGGCGATGGAGCAACACTACAGCAAGCGGTTTCCCGGGCCGCGCTGCATCCGCACGCGGGGGTGGCAAGGCGGTACTGGTCTTTAAAAATTCCTGTCCGCTTTTCCAAATAAGACGCCAACAAGCCGCCACCAATGCCAAGAACTATTGCCGACACCAGACCAGCGGCAGCCAGGCGGGGCCCCAGAAACCCGGCCTGAAAAATGATCTGGGTCGGACTGGTCAGAGGCGAAGTGAGCAGAAACGCCATCACTGTTCCCCAGGGCAGGGCAGACACGAACATTGCCAAGAGCACCGCCATCGTCCCGCAGGCGCAAAAGGGCGTAAACGCGCCTATACCTACCGCCCCGGCGATTGATGCCCCGGAACGCTTTTGCATCCTGCGAACCAGCTTGTCGCCAAAATAAACACGGATAACAACCGCCGTCACAATTCCCAGGGTAAGAATCCACCAGTCCAAGCGCAGATAGCGGATAACAGCTAGGATAATTTCATTGAGAATCTCAAGCAAACCCATAATACCTCCTATTTGTATCATACAAGTATTTATTTAAAAATTTTAGCAGCAAAACGGTTTAACTTTCTCAAATGCCATGAGTAATGTATTTACCGATTTCAGCACCGACTCCACTTCCCCCTGGGGAATTGCCTGGATAATTAAGCTGTAGTATTCTCTAACGGCCTGGGACAGCTCCCCTACAGCCTCTTTGCCTGTCTCCGTCAATCGCACATGAATCACTCGCCGGTCTTCCGGGGAGCGTTCCCGCACCAGGTAGCCATCCCGAACCAACGTGGAAACAATTCGGGTCATGGTGCTGGTATCCAGGTTCATCTTTTCGCTCAACTGATTCATAGTCAAGGCGGCGTGTTGCTGGACGTTGAACAAAGTATAACATTGGGACATAGTAAACCCATGGCGGGAAAGTTTGCCGCGCTCAAAAATCTGCAATGTTCGCACCATGTTTTGAATCAATTCGCCCAGTTCGTCTACACAACAATTATGGTTAGTATCAACCACGGTAATCACCTCGCAAACTAATTGTATTATACAAATAGTTTGTTGTCAACCTTTTCTTTTTAAAAATAACCGGTGCCAGCGACACCGGGTAAGTTGACGTGTCGATTTTGCCCATCTAACCTCCGTCCCCGAATGGGCAAGGAGTGTGGTGGCATACTGAAGATAACAAACAACAAGGAGGTCGATTAATTAATGGGCACCATACAAGTTGATGTCCGCTCCCTTGCCCCGGCGCAAAGGCACAGCACAATCATGGAACGCTTTCACTCCCTCAAGCCTGGCCAGGCAATGGAGCTAATCAATGACCACGAACCTAAACCCTTGTATTATCAGTTTCAAGCCGAATATCCCGACACCTTCGACTGGGAGTACCTTGAGGAAGGGCCCGAGGATTGGCGGGTAAAAATCACAAAGAAGTAACTGCCCATATGGGGACGGAGGTTTGTTGGGCACTTTCCGACAGAGAAAAGGCCGGGAAAGCACCCACACAACCCGGCCTCTATTTTCTGCATTCTCCCCCCAGGCGGACTTGATTCCTGCGGGCGCTTAAGCGCTCTCCAGTGCAGCTGTGGCCTGCATTTTTGCTGACAAAGGCAATCACAAGCGACGCAATCCGCCTACTTAAATTATGTGGAGAGTTAGTAGCGCCACAGCAACAGTTTCTCCAGCTGCGCTGCAGCCACAGTCAGGGGTGGCAAGACTAATATGCCCATGAAACCTCCGTCCCCGTTTGGCCATTAACACCGCCAGTTCGAATTTGCCCATCTAACCTCCGTCCCTGAATGGGCGCTCCGTTAGGTTTCCAGATTGTGCACCTGGGTTGCGCGGCTGACCATTTTGGGATCATGGCTGACTACAATCACTGTCTTACCACTTTGGTGAATTGAGCTTAGCAGGTCCAGGATGATATCGCCGGTCTTTTGATCCAGGTTGCCTGTCGGTTCATCGGCAAGTATTAACTCAGGAGAGTTTGCCAGAGCCCGGGCAATTGCCACCCGTTGCTGTTCTCCGCCAGACAATTGCCAGGGGTAATGCTTTCGTCTATGGGACATGCCCATTTGCTCCAGCAGTTCGTCAACCCTTTGTTGGGCGGCATGCTTATCAATGCCGGCCAACAACAGCGGGACGAGAATGTTGTCCTCAGCATTGAACGAATTAATCAGGTTAAAAAAACTAAATACAAAGCCGATGCCCACATGGGGACGGAGGTTTGTTGGGCACTTTCCGACAGAGAAAAGGCCGGGAAATCATCCACACAACCCGGCCCCTATTTAGTGCATTCGCCCCCTGGCGGACTTGATTCCTGCCGGAAAACGTCCCCGGTGGCTAGCCGGCGCAGGTGCTGCAGTTGACGCTTTGCTGCTTGGCGCCGCAGCGGTCGCCCCAAACGGCGACAATTTTGCCATCCATCTTCACCTGGATGATTTCGCAACAATTGCTACAGCCGTCACACTCATAACTCACCGGCTCGAAATGCAAATCCGCGGCGCCAAATCCCCGAAAGTTGGTGGCTTCGCCGGTCCGCTCTACATGTTCCCGGGCGAGGATGGCGCTACCGATGGCGCCCATAATATTAAAGTTTTCCGGGATGATTACCTGATGGCCCACCTCCTGCTCGAAGGCGGCCTTGATGCCGCTGTTGGCGGCCACACCACCCTGGAACACAAAGGGCGGTTGCAGGGTTTTGCCCCGGCCAAGGTTGTTAATATAATTACGGACAAGCGCCTCGCACAGCCCCTTGATGATCTCCGCCTTGGAAAAGCCAAACTGCTGCTTGGCAATCATGTCGGATTCGGCGAACACGGTACAGCGCCCGGCAATCCGCACATCCCGCCGGGCGCTGGCGGCCATCTCGCCAAACTGTTCAATCGGAATCGCCAAGCGCTCGGCCTGATGGTCCAGAAAGGAGCCGGTGCCAGCAGCGCAGACAGTGTTCATGGCGAAATCTACGACCATGCCGTCTTCTATAACAATAATTTTCGAGTCCTGGCCGCCGATCTCAAAGATTGTGCGCACATCGGGCACAACATTGGTGGTGGCCACCGCATGGGCGGTGATTTCATTCTTGATTACATCGGCGCCGACCATGACGCCAATCAGCTGGCGACCGCTGCCGGTGGTACCCACGCCCCGGATCTCAACATCTCCGGGCAGGGCCACAGCGGCTTTTTTCAGGCCACGCTTTACCGCCTCCAGGGGTTGACCGCTGGTGCGGACATATTCGCTGTAGAGCACCGAAAATTCCTCGTCTATACAGACAATGTTGGTGCTGACCGAGCCGACATCGATTCCAAGATAGACATTACGCATGTTGCTTCACCCCGTCGTCAAACTTTTTACGGGCGATAAGGTCGATAAAGGCCTCCACCCGGGTCTGGATATTGGCAACCCCGGTCTGCTCATCCAAGGACAGAGTCATCACCGGAATCCCGTGTTTTTCTGAAATCGCCGGTATGATACTCTGACTGACCAATTCCGGCAGGCATCCAAAGGGCATCAAATGTATCACGCCGTCAAAACCCCGCTCGGCATAGTCGACAATATGACCCACTGTCTGGATGGCATGGCCGCCGATTATCATCGGGATATACGGTCGGCCTTTTTTGATTGCCTTTTTTTCATGAGTCCAGTAATTCAGCGGGCCGGGCAGGAAGTTGTACTCTACCCAGCCGGTCAGATACTGAGAGCGCTCCACTTCGCAGCCCAAATTGCCTAGAGTCTCTTCCAAATGCATATTGATTGAAGGTTCCATTACTACATAGATCTCGCCCACCAGGCCGATGCGCAGGCGGCGACTGGTGTCTGCCCGCAAGGGGATGCTGTCCAGGAGCTCGTTCCCCTCAATGTAGGCCTGTTTCATCTCGGCAACTGACTGGGCTTTGTCAAACATAGCAGTTATTTTCCGCCAGGCCTGGGTGCAGTCGCCCCGGTTTTGCTCATAGGCCCGCAGCGTATGAAGACGCTTGTCCAGGTTGTCCAGCATCCGCATCATCCGGTAAACGCTGGTCAGGACGCTGCCCACTCGCAACACCGAACTGCCGGCCCTGAGCCGCTTTAGAGTTGTGAGGAAATCCTGAATATCATCGAATATCGAGTCGAAGACGATAAATTCAAGATTATGGCCCAATTGTTCCAGTATCCGACGGTGCACCTGATTATAGTAACCAGCGCGGCAGGGGCCGTGGCCACCGGAAGTGATCACCACTTCGGCGCCCATTTCCGCGGCCTCAATATAGGTGCCGGTAATCATCTTCAGCGGCACACAGGCAAATTCCGGGCTGTATTTTGCCCCCAAACTTATGGTCTTTTTGGTGGGCGGGGGCGGCATAATTACCTCATGGCCCAAAAGCTCCGCTATTTTTTTATAGATTATTGTCGATCCCATATAGGGAAAGGTTACCTTCATGCCCGCTCACCCCTGCGCTTCTTTCTACTCAGCATGTCCACAAAGGCCTCAACCCGGGTCAACAGGTGGTTCTCGCCGCTATGCTCATCAATCCGCACAGTCATAAACGGCTTGTCCACCTTGCCATAATCAACTTCGAAGATCTTGCCCAACATCGAATCAGGACCGCAACCAAAGGCGGTCACATGCACCAACGCATCCACTTCAGGATTATCCAGACACCAAAGCCCCAGGGCCAGCAGTTTATCGCTGAAGGTCCAGAACAATTTCTTCGGCACCCGGGCAAGTGCTGATTGCAACACGTCATCGGGCAGCATTTCAAAAGTAATTACCCGCACGCCCATTTGCCGCAGTTTAGCAAGGATATCCATGCTCACATACGGATCGTAGAGGTTATACACATAACCGGCCACGCCGACAGTCAAAGGTGTATCTGCAGTAGCAGCCACCTCAGCACCACCCTTGCCGGCAAGCGCCTGGTTGAGATCGGCGCCCTGCAAACTGAGGGCGCGGAACTCCCGCCAGGCTGCCACGGCATTGCGATGGGCCCGGCGATGCTTCAGATAACCCACGCCCAGGCGCGAGGCCACCGTGCGCAGACATTTCTCGTTATCCAGCGAATCATCCCGGCTGGTGAACAGCGGGCTCAGCATCCGTTCTTCCGACCCTGGCAAAGAGAACCGCAGCATGTCCGGAAGCCCCATAAACTTAGGACAGAAGAACTGCCCCTTTTGCACCGACACAAAGCGGGGCGCAAAGATATAATCAACCGGCTGTTCCAGTAACCAGTGGAAATGGCCAAGATATATTTTAATTGGCACGCATAGCTCCGGCGCCGCCAATTTTACTCCCCGGTCCACAAGCTCTTTGTTGGTCGCCGGAGATACGACAACATCTGCACCCAGTTCTTGTAAATACGCAGACCACAGCGGGTAATAGTAGCTGTGCATCAATGCGCGCGGTATTGCTATTTGCACCCACATCCCCCCCAATTTTGTATCATTGTATCATATACTGTGCACAGTTTCATGCACAATAACGCGGCCATACATTTGTCTCAAGTTAATTCCAAGCTAATCAAAATCTATAATTGTATCGTCTTTGTGGAATTAAAAAGCCACCCATAGGCGGCTCTATTTGTCATCTTCGGATTTAAGTCTTAATATCTCCTCGGCAGTCCGTTCTTCGGTGACCAGGACATTGAGTAGCCCGGTTTTGAGCACTGCATAAATAGCCCGCGCCTTGCCTATCCCTCCGGCAACCGCCATTCGCACTCTGGCGCGGCTAATCTGCTCCGGTGTAGCGGCAATCAGGCCATTTTGGTTGGAAGTAGTAGGTATTAAACCATTTTGCAGCACAAACCAAAGACAGAAATCGGCAACCGGTTTTTCTTTGACCTCTTGGACAAATGCTTGCAGGCCGCGATAGAAATCCGGGTCCTCAAGCCGGCGCAGGGTAGGGATTGCCCCAATTCCAAGCACCGCCCAATCCATTTTATCCCAGAGTTGTACCACTTCCTGGGAATGGGGTTCCGCCAGAACCGATTCTCGAATTTGCTTACCGGAAACAAGAGCCGGCGCATAAAGATATTTGGACTTGCCCCCCAGTGCTGTGGCCGTCCGGGTAAGGATTTCAGTAATTGGGTAACCGGCATCTCCCTCTCCCAATCCGCCTGACAGTGGAATTACCGTCGGTTGTAATGTCTGGTCAGCGGGGAGTTTGTTGGCCATTTCGTAAATACTGTGCCCCCGTCCCATGCCGAGGATTGCCTGTTCCGGTAGGTTTTCGCCAATGTACTCAGCCGCAGCCCTGGCAATTTGCGGAACGATAACCTCCTGCTGGTCAACTGCCATCGGGGTTACAATCGCGTCTTGCAGGGCAAAAGCTTGTTTAAGTTTTTGTTGAATGACTGTATTTTGGGCAATTGGGTTGCGAACGGTTATTTCCACAATTCCATTCTCCCGGGCCTGGCTTAAGAGCCGAGAGACCTTTGGTCGGGAAATCTCCAACATCTCTGCGATTTCTTCTTGAGTTTTGCCCTTTTGGTAGCAAAGTTGAGCCACTGCCACCATCAAACTGATGTCATCGCGGGATGGTTTTTTGCTCCTCGCCATAATTCACTCCACCTCGCTGCCAAGATTTACTAATATTCCATAAGTATGGTCTTATTATAAATGTAGGTATTTTATTTTGCAACCAAAGAAGGGACTCGTTGACGAGTCCCCTCCCCCTATTACAGTTCTTTTTTGGCTTCCTCGACAGTTGCGTCTTCGTGGAGAATGCGCGCAATTGCCCTGGTGATTTTTTCTGGCTCCGGCTGCCGCCAGACATTGCGGCCCATGGCTACGCCCCGGCCGCCTGCCTGCACAGACTCATATACCTGCTGCAGCAATGCGATTGGGTCTTTTGCTTTGCCGCCGCCCAGCACAACGATGGGAGCAAAAGTGCCAGCAACAACACTCTTGAAGCTCTCGATATCACCTGTGAAATCAGTTTTGATAAAGTCTGCGCCCAGCTCAACACCCATCCGGCAAGCGAGGGCAATGCTCTCGGGAGTGCGGGAATCTTCGCCACCTTCAAAGCCCCGGGGAAGCATTTCAGCCATCAAAGGCATGCCCCATTTGTAGCAATCACTAGCCAATTCTGAGAGGTAAGGGAGCGTTTCAGCCTCAAACTTGGAACCCGGGAAGCCCATGCAGACCACGCCGTCAGCGCCCAGACGCAGGGCATCTTCTACGGAGTAGATCCGGCGAATCGGGTTGCTGTTCTGAGCCATTTGGGAATAGCCGCCATCAACACGCAGCACGAGGCCGGCGGAACCGATGGAATCGGCGAACTTGCTAGCGATACCGAAGGTTGTCATGATTACGTCGGCGCCACCGGCGACAACCCGCTCAATCTTCTCAGCCGGGTTTGCGAGTTCTGGCAAAACGTTCATCCCAGAACCATGGTCCATGGCGACAATTAAAGTGCGACCTGTCTTGCGGAAAATGTTGTTTAGTCTTTTGGTTTTCATCTTCAATTCCTCCTGATTACATAGTTAAAACGATACGATAAGTGGCGTTGTTGCTTGCTTTGTCCAGAGCGGCCTTGGCATCGGCCAGAGGCTGTGTTTCCTCAATCAGTTCGGCTGTGCTGATGATGCCTTTGGAAATCAGGGCTGCTGCATCCCACATATCCCGCAGGTTTTTGCCCTTTACTCCGGTTAGGGCAATGCCGGTGTCGTGAATCAAGTTCGGGTTAATGTCCAGGGGCTCTCCCGGATGGGCAGAGGCGAAATAGAGCACACTGCCATAATTGGCTACCATCTTAATTGCATCATCATTGGCATGTTTGTTACCGATGGTAATGATCACAGCTTCGGCCTTTTTGCCTTCGTTCAATTCCTGAACTCTGACCTCAACATCTTCCTCCGCCGGATTAATAACAGCGTCAGCGCCTAGCTTTAAGGCCTTTTCTCTGCGACCGGCATCAAGTTCACTCACAATTACTCGGGCACCACTGCTTTTCGCAGCCAGGACATTTAGCAAGCCCATGGTGCCGGCGCCGATGACAACAACGGTATCACCGAGACGCACATTCACTTTCTTGATTCCCTGAAGCACACAGGCCAATGGCTCGGTGAGCGCCGCCTGCTCGAACGGAATATCTTTGGATATCTTCAATGCCCGCTTGGAAGCGATAACCATATACTCAGCCATCCCGAACAAGCCGACAACACCATCAATTTTGGGCAATGGCGCCTTCTTGACGCAGTGCTCTTCCAAACCTTTGCTGCAGTTGTCGCATTCGCCGCAGAAGTAAGGAACACCCAGGGCCACATGATCGCCCACCTGAAGATCAGTCTGACAGTCAGGGCCGATCTTCTCAACCACACCAGAAACTTCATGGCCCCAACACCCCGGATAGGGGAATTTTTTAACACCTGTATATACCCGTTGTTCCATTGTGCACAGTGCGACTGCACGTTGGCGGATTAAAACCTCGCCCGGGCCCGGCTCGGGCACTGGTAATTCGCGAATTTCAAACTCGTAAGGAGCGGTCATTACTCCTGCTTTCATTGTCTTTGTCATTTCACTTGTCCTCCTTTCTCGGGGGTACCCGAGAATGCTAGATAATTTTTTCACATACTGCTGTGGTCGGGGTATGACAATTGGTGTAATTTGCGGGCAAAGGCCACACCTTTGCCCGCTTTGATTAGATTGAGAGAACTAATTAGATGTCTTAGGGAACGAGTACCAGGTTGAAGTAGGTCAGGAGAATCGCGAAGAACATCAGGCCAAAGATTAGGTAGACAGGCTTGACACCCTTGCGCAATAATGCGTAAGCCAGGAAGAACATACCCAGGGCCGGGATCCCAGGCATCAGCTGGTCGAGGATTTCCTGAAGGTTGATAACCTGCTCACCAGTGGTGTAGGTAATGTTCAGGGTGATGTCCACGAGGCTGGCAACCATGGTGCCGACCAAAACGAGACCGACAATCTTTGCACCTTCAGCTACGGTGTCAATGATACCGCGCATCCGGGAGAGAGCTTCTACACCCAGGTTATAGCCGAGGCCAACCAGGTAGTATGCGCTACCTGCAAAGAGGGCAATCAAGGTGAACACGGAGAAGAACCAACCAAAGGAGTTACCGTCGAGAACCATGTTGGTACCAATGGCAAGAATAATCGGGACCAAGCTGGCGTGGAACAGTGAGTCGCCGATACCAGCAACGGGACCCATGGTCGCAACCTTCAGACCCTGGATAGCTTCGCCGTCAATGGTGTCTTTGTTCTCAATCCGCTGTGTTTCCATTGCTGCAACCATGCCGGGCACAACAGCGCCGGCGTAAACGTTGGTGTTCCAGAAGGTTATATTTCTGGTCATGGACTCAGCGCGTTCTTCGTCAGTCTTATACTTCCGGAGCACAGGCGCCAACTGATAGGCAAAGCCCCAACCGCCAAGAACTTCAAAGGAAGCATTGTAGTACCAGCAGAAGTTACGCTAGGCCATGGAGACACGATCAGCGAAGCTCAGAGGCTCTTTGACGATCTCGCCGTCAGCTGCAGCAGCAGCTTCTGAATCTTCTACAGAATCCTGACCATTGCGGGTCTTCATGTAGAACACAACCAGACCGGTAACAACCAGAGCCAAAGCCAGCGGGGTCATGTTGGTGGTCATGCCAATGGCAAAACCGGCAACAAACAGGAGAATCAGAGAACCAGGGTTCATGCTGTAGATCAAGAGCGCGAAACCGGCAACAGGGAGCATTCCCTGCATAACGCCAAAACCATTTTGCAACCACTCAGGAATTAATCCGAGCAGGCGACCAACCAGGGGGATACCATAGTAAACACCCAGGAAGGCGGGGACAGCATTGATAAGTGTAATCGCGATAGGCTGTAACAGGGCATGCCAGAGCTCCAGCTTCTTGATATCGCCTTTCTTGGCAGCTTGGATTGCAATCCGCTCATAGAAGAAAGACATGATTGTCAGGTTGCCCAAGAAGAGCATCAGCGAGAATACCGAAATCGGGATTGCCATGCCCAACACAGCGCCGTGATCGGCACCGAGAACGCTGGCGAAGATGACAGCCATAATAGTGGCGACCATCGGCCGCGGCGGAACCGCAGCGCCAACGATAAACACACCAAAGAATAAGAGCTGGATCAGAGCGCCGACTTGAACACCGGTGGCAAAGTCACCAATAAACAAACCGGTCAGACCACCAATCGCCAGGGGATGGTCAGAAATGAAACGCCATACTTGCAAGATACCGATAATAATACCATGGGCTGGTGTTTCTTTCTGCCTAATAGCGGCGATCAGCTGGAGGGGCCATGCTGTTACGAGAAACCAGCCACCTGCCAAAAATGCAGCAATTAAAGCTGTTCCTAACATCTGATTAAACCTCCTATTAATAATTTATTAGAGATAACGGGTAATATCTGTGGGCCGATCCTGGGGTACTACCCTGATCTCACATTTGACACCTAGTTCCTGCAGACGCTTGAAATCTGCGCGATCCTCATCGGTCAGCATCACCGACTTAGTTACTTTGGTAGCCTGGTCGGTTTTACCCATGGCGCCCATATTGCCAATCACGAAATGCTCAAACTTTACGCCACCTTCTTTGAGGGCCAAAACTTCGTCGGGACCGGTGGTGATTACAAATACCCGGGTGCTGTCCCCAGCCAAGGGACCCGTGAGCTTTTCGATTGCGTCTGCCACTGTGACGACCTCAGTCTTAATGTTCTTGGGCGCTGTGAGTTCAACGACACTTTTACGCACCTTGTCGTTCACGACCCGGTCGCTGGCAATCATGATCCGGTTGGCATTGGCATGGGAAATCCATTTGGTAGTTATCTGACCATGAATCAAACGGTCATCAATTCTGATAAGGGCGATAGCCAAAGTGCATTCCTCCTGAATTAGTATTAAATACATGCCGAACCATCACTATTGAAGCTTGAGGAGCATTAGATTTTCAGTTGCTGTATCCCCTCCTTACCCAAATCTACAAGCTTTTCGGCTATCTGGATCGGCGCTTCACCGCTACCCCGCATACCGACAGCTTCCAACAGCATTCCCAGATTCACACCCACCAGGCATACCGCGTTTGTTTCAGCGGTTACAGCCAGTGCAATGTTGCAAGGGGTGCCTCCAAACAGGTCTACGGCGATTAACGCCCCCTGCCCGGTATCGACTTCTGCAACTGCTGCTAACATTTTTTCTTTAAGAACCTCTGGGGCCATGTCCGGTTCCAGATTGATTGCCTTAAACTGCTCCTGGGGTCCGACAATCAACTCCATTGCCTCCGCAAAACCCTGGGCAAGGCCACCATGGGCTGCTACTACGAGTCCTATCACTTAGGTCACCTCCTCTGAACAACTGTTCAATACTATTGTTCACTGTGCTGCAATACTTCGCCATTGACCGCATATATTCCTGCTATGAATACAAGTTTTTTTGAAATTTTGTACTGAAATTTTGTGCAGCACAGTGAACAGGGAGGATTTAGCTATCGCCCCGGTAGGTGGCGACTTCCTTCTTGATTTCATCTACATCCAAAACCATCTCCATCATGCTGATTTGCTCTTCCCAGATGGCTGGATCAATCTGCTCTTGCAGCTCAAAAATATGAAACACTGGGAGTTCCAACTGAACTCCCGCCAATGGACCGGCGAAGGTGGGGTCGCCGCTGGTCACTGTCTCGGCAGCCAGGCCGCTGGCTTCCGCCTCGGCCCCTCCCAATACAACAACCAATTGCTCACGGCCATACTTTTCGGCCAGAGCCTTGACCCGCGCCTGATTTTCCAGATCCATGGCGCCTGCTGCAGTTCAGACAAAACATTCAGTTGCAGAGAAAACTATTTCCGCGCCGGCAGCTTCCAGACATTCATTGATTGCCGGCCCGGGCAATCCATCCCGGTCGCCCAGGACAATTGCCTTCTTGCCTTTTAAGTCAATCATCTTAGTACTCCTTTCTCAGTTTCGAATTTGTGCTAATTAATATGCTTCCGCGAAGAAGCGGCTGTGCCCCGACTGATTGCCGGAACAGTATAGCAATGTGGTGGTGGGAAATTCAATTGGGTCAAGAGCGTCAGGGAACCGCCCGCCGGCTTCTTTATCAAGACGAAGCTTAGGGCCCCCAACAACATTATCCATCCGGGGCAGCTGCACCGGCTTCTCAATGCTGGAGCCGCTGACAATTGCGTCGGCCTCAGGGACATCGTCAACCAGGAGTATTCCCTCGGTTCCATCAGCGCCGCCGAATTCAAAGGTTACGGTGGAAGCCTTGATCCCAGCCTTCTCCGCCAGCTGGATTGTCAGCATGCCGTCGGTGGCAGCGTTGCCACCACCTTCCCAGGCCATGACAAGTCCGTCGGCCTTGAGCATCCGGGCCAGCTTCACACAGACCCCGGCGCAACGCACCTTATGCCAATGGGTGGGGTTGTGGCTGCGGGAGAAAATGACGCCCTTGAAGTTCAAATCCTTGCCGTGACGGCGGTAGAGGTCCAACAGAATCGGGTGATTCACATGTAGATAGGTGGGAACCTTAAAGGCTGGCCACACATAGTTTCCGCTGACAACGCAGCCGTCCAGCATCTCATTTGGATGAAGAACCGTCGGCACCAGCTCCTCCACATCCTTGCCATAGAGGAATGTGTTGGCGTAGACACCTTGGTTCTGCACCTGCCAGACCAAAACCACGTTGGGAAGATCTGGATTTGTCTCTTCGATGGAGAACAATTCCTCGTCATCTGCTTCACCCTGAGCTGCCTTAGCAGCCAGGTATTCGGCTACTTTTAAGCTGGAGAGCCGGATATCCCGGTCATACTCTTCAGCAGATTTGCCGGGTTTCAGCTCATAGGTCATTACCAGATTCACAGTCTCCGAAAAGGGAGTGATCCCCTTGTACGGTCCTGTCATATCCATGATTGCTTCCCGGGGATACAAGAGGCCGCTGCTGGCACTGGCGCTGTCCCAGGGCAAGGGCGCCGACTGCATGACGGTAAAACCGTCTAAAACAGCGGTAGTGCCTTCGCCTATCATCTCCGGCGAGCCGAAGAATCCGGAATATGGCACGCCGCGGCCGTCAAGCCTGGCCATAGGCTGCAATGTATCCAAAAGGTGAATTATCCGCGTGGACTCGCCCGGGTGGACCAAATGGAACTCAATTCTTTCGATATTTTCGGTCTGTTCGGCGGCCAGTCGCTCAATCTCTTCTTTATTTATGGTCAGCTTGCCCGATTCCAGGGCTGTTTGAGCGCCCCAGGCGGCAGACTGAACCCGATAGTATTTTCTGGTCAGTTCCATTATCTTTCCTCCTTTTCCAACCGGACATGAAACAGTGTCGGCTCTTCTACCGGTGTTTGCAATGCCTCCACAGCCTTCAGGAGCATTTGCTTCTGGAACTCTTTCTCCCGGTCAGCCGGTAGTTCCGGCGCTCCTGCCGGCGATGTGAACTGGTTGCCGGCAATGACCCGGTTGGCCCCTACCGACAGGGCAATGGATGTAAAGGCGGTGATCAGGACAGCAGAGATGCCCACACGTTCGAGTTCCTTGGTAATCGTTGCACCGCAACGAGTACAAGTACCTCACGTGGAAGTAAGAATCGCTGCCGGCACACCCGCTTCCAGAAGCTCAGCGGCGATTTGCGCGCCTAATCCTTCACTGGTCTTAATGTTGGTGCCAACACCAGCGGTCGAGTAGAACTTGGGATAAACGCGGCCAATCTTCCCTTCCTGCTCCAAAGCGCGCAGGGGGCTATAAGGCACTACCCGGGACGGGTCTTCATTAACCAAAGTAGTGTCGAAACCACCGTGGATAGACTCATACTCGCCGGCAGCTAACTCTTCCAGTCCTTCCAGGCTGTAGCTGCCGTAGCTGGTGGAGAAGGCCTGCTTTAACCCATCCGGGTTGCCGGTGGGCACCAAAGCGCCGGTTGTAATCAGGGCAAATGTTTTGGTTTCAGGCTGCTCAAGAACCGGTGCTGGTGGCACCTGCTCAAAGCCGCGCAGCGGCACTTCGGTCTCATATTCTTCGCCCCGCAATTTCTTAAGCAACAGTTCCACAGTCCGTTGGGCTGCAGTCTTTTCATGCCATTCGTTGTAGCGATAGCCCCGGGGGAAGTAACCTTCCAGACGGGCGGGCCCAACTTCCTCTCCCTTTGCCAGCTTGAGGGCAAATGCGGCCAGCGGTGGCAGGGCCTTACGCATACCGGCTGCTGTTTCCGGTGTGCGGATGATATAGTTATCAGATACAAACATTGGCACCGCCGGGTTCTCCCAATACATGGCGGTTACTGCGGGAATCCCAAACTCCCGACGCACAAAATCTACGAACTTGCCGCAGGCAACACCGTAGCGCCCAGCGTTGAAGGCGGGCCCGGCAATCACTACGTCAGGCTTGACCTCCTGAATAATTTCCCGCAGGCGAGGCAATAATCCCTCGAATTTGTCATCATCATTAAAATAGTTGTCACCGCAGGCAATGGTTTTTACCACTTCCATCTCATCCTGCCAAAACTTATCCATACCGAGAGCCGGCCCCAGCTTTTGGTCGTATTCCTGTAACCCAATATCTGCTTTGTCTTCGCCGCCAATTCCGGCGTAAAACTGATTGATGTAGTACAAGGCTCTTTTCTTAGACATTGACTGACCTCCTTTAATCTAGCCGCCGGCCATCGGCGGCAGAAATTTCACGTAATCTCCGTCCTGCAGGGAGGTGGCCAGCTGCTTGGAACCAAGAATATTATTGGCGCCCACCCAGATCAGGGCCTGCAGCTGGTCGTTTGTCGCAGCCTCCCGGGCCACTTCCCGGTCAAACCGTTCCCCCAGCTGTTCTCCCAACTGCGCCAGCAGCTCGGCAACAGTGCTGCCCTCAGGCAAGGTCACCGTAAGTTCCGGTGCCGGCGCATATTCCTGAAAGAAGGAGAAAAAGCGAACCTTTATTTCCAAGGGAGTTCTACTCCCAGGCGCTCACAGGTTTCAGCAGTGGGCACGCCATCTGTATCCCAACCCCGGACCTGGTAATATTCCTGCAGCATGTTGATAAATGCTTGCCGGTCAAGGGCCTTTTCCTCGCCTTCAACTTCAATTGGCTCAAAGCAGCGTTCTGGCAGCATATCCTGGTCACCGGTGAGGCCCGAAGCCAGGTTGTACATACGCTCCAGATTCCAAATCCGCTCACCAATCAGGCGGAACTCTTCGAGATCCTTGTTCATACCGGTGGCCGCGTTCAGCAGTTCCACAAATAGGGTATGGGGCAGCTCGAAATCCGCGAACCGACAGCTAACCAATGTGAACAGAGCATTGACGATATCCTGTATTTCCCGAACAACCTTGGCCTTACCCTCGGTAGATTCCATGGGTATTTCACCCATCAACTCCATACCGATTGGCCCACGCTTATGGCAGGCGCCCCGGTTGGAGGTGGCAAAGGTGAGGGCAATCCCGGCCATGCGCTGGGGCATCCAGGCGGCAAACTCCATCCCCTTAGAGTTCATGGCAAAGTCAGCACTCCCCTGGCCAATCCGCTGAGCCATCAGCCGGGTGCCGTCAGCCAGCATATCGCCGACGCCTTCCCGTCTAGCCATCAGTTCCAGGGCTTTGAGGATTGCTTCACCGTTGCCAAACTCTAAGTCAAAGCCCACTTCCTCGGGCTTAAGTAGACCGCGCTCAAAGCATTCCATGGCAAAGGCAATCGTGCAACCAGCAGAAAGGGTATCCATACCGTATTCCTCACACAATTCATGGGCCCGGGCCAGAACCATCGGATTATCGTTGAAACAATCGGAGCCCAGGGAATACATGGTTTCATACTCGGGTCCCCGGGTAAACAGACCATCCTTTTCGCCTTCGAAGGCGTGGAGCTGTCCACAATGAACCGGGCAACCAAAGCAGGCAATCCGACGGGAGCGGGCCAGCTTATGGTAGGCCGAGCTATCAATCTTATCGCCGGTGGCGAAGTGTGCATATTTGTGGTTCTTGGTCGCAAGAGCGTAGCGCTCGTTAATCAGACTCATGCCGCCGCCGGTGCCGTAACGGGAGAACACACCCAGAAGGTTGAACTGGTTCTCGGTGGCCTGCTTAAACTTAGCGAAGGCCTCGTCTACTTTGGCGCCGAAGGTCTCGGGATCATTGACTTTGACACCGAGATTACCTTTAAATGCAACCCCTTTAAGATTCTTGCTGCCCATGACAGCACCAGAACCGCCGCGGCCAAAGACCCGGGTCGAAGCGATAATCGCGGCAAAGCGCACCTGGCTTTCACCCGCGAGACCGATGGCTGCAGTGCCACATTCCTCCCCTTCCTGGTCGCGCATGTGGTCCTCCACGGCATTTACACCCTTGCCCTGGAGCTCGGGGCATTCCACAAACTTTACACCCACCGGTGTTATCAGGACATAAGATAAATTCTCGCAGGCGCCTTCAAAGATCACCAAATCAAACCCTGTGCCCTTAATCTTCTGAGCAAAATTGCCGCCACAGTAACAATTGATGACGCCGCCGGTTAAGGGAGATTTGGTAACAAGGGCTGCCTGGGCAAACAGAGGAGCGCCAGTGCCGGATAGCGGCCCGGTGGTGAAAATCAGCTTGTTCTCCGCTTCCAGGGGATCGACTTTGGGGTCCACCTCCTGGGTTAGATACCAGACCCCGGTGCCCATGCCACCTACGTAATTCTCCAACACAGCCGTGGGAATCTCCTCTATCTGCCAGGACTTGTCCGTGAGGTTTACCCGCAAAAGTTTGCGATTATAGGCTTCGTACATTACTTGCTCCTCCTTTCCCGGGAAATTGCGCCGGTAGAGCACACCTTGGTGCAGTGATACTCTCCGTTGCAGGTGTCGCAGATGTGAATCTTTCCTTCAAAAGTCAGGACAGCATCAAATGGACAGGCCTCCACACAGAGCCCACATTCCGTGCACAAATCGTAGTCCACGGCGATAACTCCGTCCTCAGCCTGGGTCAAAGCGGTTACCGGACATACTTCCACGCAGGCCGGCTTTTTGCACTGACGGCAGTTCTTAAGCTCCGGTAAACGGGGCCATTTGCCATCGATACCTAGGCGCGCCTTTGCCGGATTATATTCTTTTTCCTTGACAAAGGAGCACTTCAAGCGACAAGCGTAACATTCGGTACACTCCTGAGCAGTAAAATACAGCACATCTCTCGCCTCCTTATTAGACTGAACAATTGTCCAAAACTTTTGTTCAGTATTACCATTCGCTCTGTCCTTCGCGAATTCCTGCCCAAGAACCAAAAAAATTTTTTATATCTGTAGCAATAAAACTGGGAGGGCAGTGCCCTCCCAATTCAGATTAAGCAATAGCAGCGACCGAGGGCGTGTATATAAAGCACGCAGGTGGTCGACTAAATAACCACTACGAATTAATCGTCCAGGGTGACTCCGTGCAACTCGGCAATAATACGTGCCACATCAGTGTTGTCCAGCAGGCCTCCAAAGGACTCCGCTCCAGGGCCATAGGCATATAACGGCACTGGATTAGCAGTGTGTCCTTCGGTGGGACAGATGTCGCGGATCGGGCCGTAAATTACGCCGGCATTGGCACGCTTTGCGACAATATCTCCCAGGCGGCCACCAGAGAGGAAGGTGGGCAGCTCCGAGACTTCTTGCAGATATTCTATTTCATCATCGGTAAGGTCGCTGATACCAGTGTAAGTGTCGATAACTTCACGCAGACTTTCGACGACAAAATTATTGTCTTCATCTTTGTCAATTTGAGCCATGATGAATGGCGGTGAAGCGTTTACACCTTCGATGAGCTCAAAGTCCAACGGACCGGTTACGGCAAAGCCATAAGTGTCATGGTCGGCTGTAATAATAACCAGGGTGTCATCACGCTCCCGAGCAAAGTCCAAAGCGGCTTTTGCGGCAGCGTCAAAGTCTTTCATTTCAGCGATGACACCAGGGACGTCAGCGGCATGGGCCGCATGGTCAATTCTTGACCCTTCAACCATCAGGAAAAATCCGTTTTCATTCTGGCTCAGGAATTCAATCCCCTTGCTGGTCATCTCAGCCAGAGAAGGCTCATTGGTGTTGAGCAGCGCTTGGTCCAGCTGATAGTTCAGGTGCCCGGTGTTGAACAGTCCCAGGAGTTTTTCGCCGCTAGCCGCAGCCAGTTCATCACGGTCCGCTACATAGGTATAACCTTGCTCAATTGCCTCCTCCACCAGGTTGCGACCATCGGTGCGACGCCCGCCTTCTTCACCTTCAGGCAAAAAGCGATCACGGCCACCGCCCAGCAATACATCAAGGCCGGTTTCAAAGACCTGAGTGGCTATCTCTTCGGAAGCGGCCCTGCTATCAACATGAGCAGCGAAACCGGCAGGAGTAGCGTCGTAAACTGTATTAGAAACTACAATACCAGAAGCCTTGCCAGCTTCCATAGCGGCCTGGGCCAGCGACTTTACTGGCGTTCCGTCTGGTTTTACACCCAGCATGCCGTTGTTTGTCTTATGACCGGTGGCAAGCGCAGTGGCCGCAGCAGCTGAATCGGTAACATGGAAGTCAGCGGAAGCGGTCAGCACCAAACTTGTTACAGGCACCTGCTCCATGTGCAGCAATTCACCCGGTTCAGCATTAAAAAGCCGGGCAAACTCAACATGGCCCACGCCCATGCCATCGCCAATAAGCAGAATCACGTTCTTGACTTCTCCTTCTCCGCCGCTTTCATCGCCGCCGCTGTCAACGTCGATCGGTTCCAGCTCGGCGCAGCCAACTGCGGCGACCATCATCAGCGCCAGAAGTAACACTAAAAACTTCTTCATTAGAAATCTCTCCCTCTTATATCATACTTGTGCCGATTAAAATGACCTGTTTCAGTGCAACAAAAACCACAAGTACTCCCAGGGTAAAATCGTAGACCTCAGCCGATATATCTCCCCCCTCATGTTGAACAATTGTTCATGACCAATGTTCAATTCAAGTATTCTTCCCCTGGAAGCAAAATTCCTGCCTGTAGACGGAACTTTTTCCCGATTTTTGTTTAACGAAGTAAAATCGCTTTGAAGCAGATCCCGTTTTTCCAGCCCGACAGATCGTCGAACCAGAATAAAAAGACGGCAGGCTCCATGCCTACCGTTTCCTATTTAGCCCAGCTGCTCCTTGAGCGTTGTTTCCACATCTTCTATCGTAAAGTCCTTGCTCAGTTCCGCCACCTTTTCGCCATCCTTGTAAATCAAAATGGTGGGCAGCCCCAGCACCTTCTGGCCGATGGCCAGGCGGCGGTTCTCCAAAATGTTTACCTTGCCAAATTTAACCCCCTTATATTTCCCGGCCAATTCGGTAACATGAGGCATTAGCTCCATACAAGGTTCACATTTGGGACTCCAGAAATCCACCAATACCAAACCCTGACTGTTCAGCACCTGCTCTTCAAAATTCTCTTTGTTCAGTTCCAACATATGCTACACTCCCTTATATTCTTTAATTAGTGCGGCCAAAGCTTGCTCGCTCAACTGGCCGCTGGTCCGGGCCACCGGCTGACCGCCAGCAAAGAGGACCACCGTTGGCAACTCAGATATCTCATAACGACGGGAAATCCGCTGGTTGCGGTACGTATCTATCTTTACCAACTGTAGTTCTTCACTGTGCTTGGCGACAAAATCCTCCACTGCAGGCACCTGCTCCAAACTGGCCTGGTGCATCGGGCTCCAAAACAACACTGCCACCGGCTTGGCCTGATTCAACACCTCTGCCTGGAAATTGGCTTCCTCATGAATATATTTCTCGGCAGCAACTGCGGCAACAGCGCCATCAGCAGCGGCAGTCACAACCTGGCGCAAAAACTTAGTGCGCACATCGCCTACAGCGTAAACACCGTCCACAGAAGTCTCCATCATTTCATTGGCGACTATATACCTCTGTTCATTAAGCTCAACAATCCCATCAAGGAATCCGGTCCGGGGCAGAGTGCCGACAAACATAAATACGCCGTTGGCTTCCAAATCCCAGGTCTCACCGTTCTTCAGATTCTTTACGGTCACGGACTCAACAATCCCGTCGCCATTGATTGATTCCAGCACTGAATTCCAGACAAATTCAATCTTGGGATTCTTGAACGCCCGCTCTTGAATAACCTTGGTGGCATCCAACACGCCCTCATCATGGATTACGATGATACTGACTTTGGCGGCGAACCGGGTCAGATACATTGCCTCCTCGATGGCAGCATCGCCATTGCCGACAACGACTACATCCAGATCCTCATAAAAGTCGGCATCACAAGTCGCACAGTAGGACACACCTTTGCCCTTAAGCTCGCTTTCGCCGGGTAGTCCCAGCTGACGTGGCTCAGCGCCGGTGGCGATGATTACGGCATTGGCGACATACTCGCCTTTTTTGGTCTTTACAAGCTTTTCAAAGCCGGAAAAATCCACGCTCATAACCTCATCCTTGACAAACTGACAGCCAAAGTGACTGGCATGCTTATGCATTTCCGCTGTCAATTCCGGCCCGGTGGTGCCATCAAAGAAGCCAGGATAGTTCTCCATCTCCTCGGTGGTGGCCGCCTGACCGCCAGGGGCACCCTTTTCGATGATTAAAGTGTTTAACTTGGAACGGGATGCATAAATACCCGCTGCCAGACCGCCGGGTCCCGCCCCAATGATTAGCACATCGTATTTTTCGCTCATATTATCCTCTCCCATCCTATTGTTGCACACTAAACTCTTATCTGTAAACCCTTACCGGTTAGATATAATCTTGTTCTGCCAGGATTGCACGGGCCTTGGATTCATCTTCCGGAGCAATCATAATTACCGGTCCGGCACAGCCCATACCGGTCTCGGCATAGATTTTGTCCCGCCAGAGGGCCTGGACCGCAACCTCCAGCTCTAAGATATCGATCCCGGCAATTTCTGCCGTTACCGGTTTCTTCGCAGGCGGCTTAACCTCTTCTGCCGCAGCTGCAGGCTTTGCCGCTCCCGCCAATAGCTGCTCCAGGCCGGCTTTGCCGGCAGCGTCGAACTCGGCAGCCGTCCGCTCCGCCAGCTTACCCTGGGCGCATTGGGCTGCGTAGGCAATGGCGCCGGCCACAACCGGTGCGCCCGAGGCCCGGGAGATGATGTTAATCACCTTGCCAAAGCCCTTGCCGACCCCGGGGCCATAACCCCAGCCCTGGGTTTCGTAGGCGCCGCCGCTGGTAAAGGCAGAGAACATCTTCATCAGCAAGTTGCCTGTGAGTGTATCGCAGACAACCACATCGGCGCTGGCAGTAAGGAGGTCGTTGCCCCGGAGCACCGCGCCGCCATCGCTGCGCACCGACTCACTGAAGTTAAACCCATAGCCCGCCTCTTGCAGGCTGCGGAGAATTCGCTCAACCTGCCGAGCGCCGTCCACATTGAGAATCCCCAGTGTTGGACGCTTGAGCCCCAAAGACTTGGCCACGGCGAGACCGCCAATGGCATTAAGAACCATGGCCTGAACCCGGTCGGCAGCGGCGGTGCCGGTGGTGGTGGCAAGAAGCATCGACTTGCCCCGGGCAGGGGTCAATACCCGGCCAACAGTGGCCACGCCCAGGGGGAAATTATAATGCAAAGTGACAGCGGCCTGGACCTCGCCGCTGGCCAAAAGCGACTCCATTATCTTGTGGGCCTCGACCTCACACTCAGTTTCGATCAGTTCCAGTTCGGTATCAACTTTGGGCCCCACCAATACAACCTGAAGGTCGGATTGCTGAGCTGCCAGCTCGGCGCCCCGGACCAGTTCTTCTGGTCCCAGTTCGCTGCCCACTGTGGTCAACACCACCCGGGCGCTACCGCCAAATTTACCCGTTTCCAACGCGTCGGCCAGTTGATTGAAAAGCTTACCGGCTTCCTTACGGGTCGTTTTACTCATCGTCATCACCAGCAACCAGGCGCTGGGCCACATCCCGCATGGCCTGGGCCACCACCTGCTTGACAGCATCGGTGTCGGCGACCGCCTCCGGCTTACCACTGTTGGCTTCAATCACAAATGACACGCCGTCAAACTGGTTGGTCATCCGGGCCAAAAACAGACTGCCCTTGCCGACAATCATCGCCCGCTGTATATCACCAGCCAGGATCATCTCCCGGGCATGGCCAACAAAGGGGACCCCTGAGGGGATGTGTCCCTGGGTGGGGGCAAATCCAGGCATGCCGTGCTGCTCTACAAAGGCGGGCAGGGCGCTGCGCTCCAAATCCCCGCGCTTGACACCCAGGGCGCCAATCATTTTGTAATTGGCGGCGGGCACATCGCCGGCACCGGCAGGAACGGTAACTTCCGGGTTCTGCATCTCCACCGAATACTTGTCCACTGCATCAAAACTCAATCCGGCTATACCCAGCGGATCGGCAACCAGCGCCTGAATAACCGCCTGGGGTGATGAACCACGGCCAATATTATGCCGTCCGACTACATCCGTGCGAATAACCGGGTTCTTGCCATCGTTGGTGCTGACCAGAACGCCAAATGCCCCCAGCACGTCTTCCAGCACCGGCATACCCTTTTCCACATGGCTCTTGCCGTTCATTCCCAGTTTGGCTGTGGCGCCACCGGCAACCACGGCAACATTTTTATACACGCCTGCCTGGACTAGGGCAGCGGCCACCACCAAGGCATGGGCCGGAGCGGCACAAAATCCACGCACGTCGCAGCCGGTGGCATTGGCACAACCGGCAATTTCACCGATGGCCTTGGCAAAGTTCCCGCCGCCCCGCTGGTTCATGTCGCCGCAGGCTTCCTCCGAGGCCTCGATAATATAATCTATCTCCCCGGCCTCCACTTCGCTAACGGCCAGCAAATTTTTTAGGGCCAGAACCCCCGAGGCCTTGGCGACCAGGTTCTCCAACATAACGTGGGCATTGAGGTTGGGGTCTACATCATGAGCTCGCTTGACACAGCCCACCAACTTATCCTGCCAGTAGAGACCTTCCGCACCCAACTGGGATACATAGCGCTCAATCTCGGCCACTTCTACCCCTGCCAAGGAAGCGTCGGCAAAGAGGGGATGGGAGGCAAGCTTGGGCGCAAGCTCGTCAACGAATGACTGCTCCAGCAGTACCAGGTCAAAGGCATCGGACAACTTCAGAAGCCCATAGAATAAATCCTCGGACATAATTTCACCATACTCGCCACGGGCAGAAGCCGCTGGCGAATTTTCATACCAGGGTTTAGCGACATCACGCAAACTGTCCGGGCGCATGTTGCCAATATAGGCCTGGTTTGGCGCATAGTTCACCACTTGCTCAAAACTACGTAAATGCTCCGGCAAATTACGTAGGTACTCAGAGTCTGGGTTCTTTGCCCTTTCCAGGGTCTGGGTGGTGCCCTGGCTCAGCAACAAATTGGCGGCATGAACAAGCGCGTAACTGGCACCCTTGATTACTGGATAATTCACTTCAATCCCTCCTGAATATTAGACTGAACAATTGTCCTAAACTTTTGTTCAGAATAGAGTTCTATATTCCCGCCCAAATTCCTGCCTGTACACAAAAAAACCCAGACAGTTGGTTTATTAAGTTGAAACGGTAAAGCAGATATGTCATAATTGTACAAATAAAGAGAATTACCCGATATTACTTAACATTGTTTGATGCTGTTTTGCTATTCATTAGCGGAAAGGAGTTGTTTAGTAGCGTCAAGCAGTTGGACAGCCCCTAAGTGAATATTTTAATAAGGAGGAATCGAGTTGAAAAAGATCCTGACTCTTGCCCTGGCCTGCTCCCTGGTTGTCGGCCTGTTCGGTGTACTGGGAGCGGAGACCGAGACCGTGACTGATCTCTATGTACTGGAAGACGGCAGCAGCACAGGTGGTGAAGCGATTGAACTTGAGCTCACAAACACAAGCGATGAAGCAATAGAGATTACTGATCTCGAAATCCAAGTTACGATTCACATTGACGGTGCCCCTGATGTGGTGTTCAGCAGAACTAAGCTGGATTCAAAAACAGGGGATGTGCTCTTTGACGGCGAAGACAGCATCACCATCAACGCTAAGGAAACGGAAACCATTGCTGTGCTGGCCCCGGGCTTGCCTGACACCTGGCGCTCATTTGACACAGCCGACCACACGATGAAGATTGCGGCCTGGATCCAAATTGCCGATGTCGGCTGGCATCGCTTAGAAAACATTGCCGAACATACTATTACCCCCAAAGATCCGGTAAATTATGAACTCTCCCTGAGCACCGAGCCCTCAGAACCAGGCGATAGCATTTTCCTTAGACTGACCAATGACTCCGGCACCGACGTGACTATTTACGGTCCGGCAGTGGTACAGCCTACAGGAGAATGGAGCAATCAGGACGGTGAACAGCGGGAGCAATTCCCCCTCATAGGCGGAGAATCGATAGCAATTTCAAGCGGCGAAACCGTGGAAATTGTCGAGATTGAACCCGGTGCTCCCCAAAGCTGGCGCAATTTTTACGGGCCAAAGGTACTCAATCATTTGCAGATTTGGGTACAAACAGATGAAGGGTTGTGGCACTCAGAGGAAATTTGTCACCCGATAGTCGGGGAAGAAATTAGCGAGACGATCACTGGCTGGGCCAAGTTCACAGCTGACAATGAAGACGGTACAGCCACCATCACTGCCCGGGCGGACCATGCAGAAAGCCGCACGATAGTCACCGCTGAATGCTCCATGATTGACGAATACATTCTCGGGGAACCGGCCCGTGGCTTAACCAAAACCGATTTTCAGGTATTAGAACGCCTTCCCAATGGCGGCGAACGAACAATTGGCACCGTGCTCAGCGTCAGGGAAACAGAGCCCGGCCTCTATGAGTTAACCTGGAGCCATAACGATGGCACCCATGAAGTTTTTGTCCAAATTCTTGACCGAGAAAACGAACAGCTGGCTTACTACCTCAATTTTGACCGGGAACTCTATCCCGATGAGTTTGATTACGTTGACCCGGTCTTTGAAACACATATCTCCACACCTGTCAGGCCACTGGTTTCCAACTTGGTAGATGGCAGGTACCAAGCTACATTGGAATATCCTTCGACAAAACTGACCTTCAGCTCAGATAACGAACTGGATGCAGACATCAGCTTCCGGCGCAAGGGCAGCTCAGATAATCCGAACCCGGCCAACGCCAAGCCCGCAGGCATTTATATGGACATCAATGTAGTCCGCGGCGAACTGAACGATTGCGAGATCACCCTGGAAGTGAGTTATGACTTGGACGATATTCCTCCGGGCATGAATGAGACCCAACTTAGATTGTTCCGCTTCAATGAAACCAAGGAGGAATGGGAACTGCTCCCAGACCAGGAAGTAGACACCGAAAACAAGGTCATCCGCGTCAAATTGACCGGCTTCAGCGAGTTTGGAATCTTCGAAGTTGAAGCAGCAGACGAAGAAGATGAACTGGCCGAGACCGGAACCAATGTTTACTTCTATATCCTGCTAGGCCTGCTACTGGTCATTGGCGGCCTTGCCCTGCTACGTAACCGCAAGCTTGCTTAATTACAAGCTAATCCCTTCATTCCCTCAAGCCCCCATGGGGCTTGTTTTTTTCCAGCGAGACACAAAAGACCAGGGGCGACGGATACGATACGCTTCCGCTCCCCCTGGTCTTTTAGTGAACAAAACTTACCCTCAACCGCGTCCCCTGCCCGGGGGCTGCCTCCAGTTCGAAATTGCCGCCATTTTGCCTGGCCCTAGTAGCCATGTTGGCGAGACCGTGGCCACCTGTGGCAGTCTCCGGCTCAAAGCCCTTGCCATCGTCCTGAATAACAAGCTGTGCTCTGCCGGCGCCACCCTTTAAAGCCACTGACACCTGCTTGGCTTCAGCGTGTTTGTAGATATTGGTCAGGGCCTCCTGGGTGATTCGATATATTGCCACTTCCTGCTCCGGCGTCAGACCACCGTGGTAGTCCAAATCCAGGGTCAGTTCCAACTGCTGGCGGCGGGCAAAAAGGTCGCAATGCAGCTGCAACGCCTCCTCCAGCCCCTGGTCTTCCAGGGGTGATGGCGAGAGCTCCATCACCAGACGGCGCAGCTCTTTCAAGGTTCCATCTGCAGTTTGTTCTAAGTGCCCCAGTATCTCCAGTCCGCGGGAATTGTCTTCCAGCAATCTCTCCAACGAGCGCAGAGAGTAGACAATCCCATGCACCCCCTGAGAAATTGAATCATGGAGCTCCCGGGCCATGCGGTTGCGCTCCTCAGCCACTGCCAAGTTCCGGGCTGCCTCCCGGAGCAGTTCCTCCCGGGAGGCCAGTTCTGCCAAATGACGGTTTTCCATCTCCAGCCGCAACATCTGCTCCCGGATTTTATCATTGCGATAACTTATTACAGCGACAATTGCACCGAAAAGCAGTCCGGCAATCACGCCGAAAACCACATATAGTTGAAGTTGAGGGTCGGGGACAACTAACCCCAAGAAAGTAGCGATAATAAAAGCAAGGCCAAAGGTCCCAACGCTTACCACGGCAAAGCTGATCATAGCCCGGTGCTGATTATTTTTCATTCCCCACGCCACAAGACGCTGATCCAACAAGGTCGCGCCCATACTGGACAGACCGGAGCACGCCCCGGCAAATGCTGTGATGCCGGCGACAAAATAGACATTAGGCCAGGGCGCATCGTTAAACTGCAAAAAGATAATTGCAAACACCAGGCCAAAAAGACTGCCGGCGCCGGTGTTAGTCAGGATTGACCGTCTTAACTCTGACTTTCCACCCAGACGACGCTCGTCATTGCCCGCCATCGGATTCCACCTCATCAATCAGGTTTTCCCGCATCGCCAAGAGCGCCGCCTGGGTGCGGCTCTTGACATTCAGCTTCTGCAGGATATTGGCGACATGGGTCTTGACCGTCTTTTCGCTCACAAATAACTTTTCGGCAATCTCCCGGTTGCCCATGCCCCGGGCCACCAAAGTCAGCACTTCCTTCTCCCGAGCCGACAGGGGTTCGGGCAAACTGCTCTCCTTCTCAACAGGCGTGGCATCGCTACCTACATGTTGCAAAAGCTCAGCTGCCACTTGCGGGCCCAAGTAACTGCCACCGGCAGCCACTGCCCGGATCGCCGCCACCAACTCCTCCGGCTCCGCATCCTTCAGCACATAGCCGGCGGCGCCACTTTTCAGGGCCTGGTAAACCTTCTCCCAACTCCCAAAGGATGTGAGCATCAGCGGTCGCACCTCGGGCCAGCGGACCGTTATCTCCCGAGCTGTCTCAATCCCGTCCATGCCTGGCATCTGCAGGTCCAATAGCACCACATCCACCGGCTGTCCTTCCAAAAACTCTAGGGCTTCGGCGCCCCCATCCACTTCTCCCGCCAATTCCAGGTCGGAGTTGGTCTCCAGGAACAAGCGTACGCCACGCCGAAACAACGGATGGTCATCAACAATCAGCAATTGTATCTTATTACTCATAGAATAAATGCCTCCATCCCATGCGCCCCACACAGGGCACCAAGAATTTATGTATACTATTCCCCTTCTATACCGGTAAATCCTTCCTTAGTCTATTGCCGCATCAGACTTCCGTACATTAAAAGTCCCTGGCAACAGCCAGAGACTTTCACATAAACAAAGCCGACAACCCTGAAATTACCCACGGTTATCGGCTCTGCGTCTTAGCGTCTGGCTCTTTAATAACTGACATATGCAGTTCTTTTACATTGATTATCGTTTCCTGTTTGCACTTGGGACAAAATAGCGGGAAGTTTTCAAGCACCGTATCCTCACGCATCTTGACCCGTGTTTTGTTGCTACAGACCGGGCATAATATCCACTCGTGTTTAGACACTCTACCATCCCTTTGCTTGCTGTTTTTGCTGACTACGACCATGCTAATACCTGCAAACATTATGCTGCTTTCCGTTTGTATGCATGCATCGCAAACAGATACCCAATGACCAGTATCCCGAAGCACCACGCCAGCGCTACCCAAATATCATTTCCAACTGGTTGCCCCGCCAGGAGCGCGCGGATGGCTTCAACGATTGCAGTCACTGGCTGATTTTCGGCAAAGACACGAACAACTGACGGCATCGATTCGGTGGGCACAAACGCCGAACTGATAAAGGGAAGGAAGATCAGCGGGTAGGAAAAGGCGCCAGCACCATCCACCGATTTTGCCGACAGTCCAGCACTTGCCGCGATCCATGTCAAGGCCAGTGTAAACAGAGCGAGTATACCAGCAACAGAAAACCATGAAAATACTCCTGCCGACGAGCGAAAGCCCATCATGAGCGCTACGAGAATGATTACAATCACCGAAATTGCGTTGGAAACCAGCGAGGTCAGCACATGCCCCCACAGCGCAGCGGAGCGAGCAATCGGCATCGAATGGAAGCGTTCGAAGATGCCACTTTGCATGTCCATAAACAGACGGTAAGCCGTATAGGCTGTACCGCTTGCAATCGCAATCAGCAGGATGCCGGGGAGCAGGTAATTCACGTAGTTGTCCGTGCCGGTTTGAATAGCGCCGCCGAACACGTAGACGAACAACAACATTAGCGCAATCGGAGTGATGGCCACTGTGATGATTGTGTCCATGCTGCGGAAAATATGGCGCATGGAACGTCCAAGCATCACTCTCATATCGGTGAAAAAGTATTTCGTTGTTGCTTCCATTTACTTCTCCTCCCTTTTGCTGGTGATTGTAAGGAATATTTCCTCAAGGCTAGGCTGCTTTTCAATGTACTCCACTTTTGCATCCGGAAACAGCTTTTTAAGTTCTTCAAGCGACCCGTTTGCGATAATTTTGCCACCATGCAAGATGGCAATTCTATCAGCAAGCTGTTCCGCTTCTTCCAGATACTGTGTTGTTAGCAGGATTGTCACGCCACCGGCTGCTAGCTCTTTGACGGTTTCCCAGACTTCAAGCCGCCCTTCTGGGTCCAGCCCCGTTGTCGGCTCGTCGAGAAAAATAGTCTGCGGCGTCCCCACAAGGCTCATGGCGATGTCGAGCCGGCGGCGCATACCGCCTGAATAGGTGGAAACCCTGCGGTCGGCGGCATCGGTCAGCCGGAAGCGTTTCAGCAGATCGTCTGCAATCTGACGGGGATTTTCTAGATGCCGCAGCCTGGCGATCATAATAAGGTTTTCCCGTCCGGTCAAGATCTCGTCCACGGCAGCAAACTGCCCCGTCAGGCTGATAGACTGGCGTATAAGGCCTGGCTTTGAGGCAACGTCAAAGCCGTTAACGCTGGCAGTGCCTCCATCCTGCTTAAGCAGCGTGGTGAGAACTTTGACAATTGTCGTCTTGCCCGCGCCGTTAGATCCCAGCAGGGCAAAAATTTCGCCGCTCCGCACCTCAAAATCCACGCCCTTCAGGACTTCTGTGTCCTTAAAAGATTTCTGCAGCCCCTTCACTTCAATAGCTGTTTCCATCTGATAACCCCCCTTTACTTTGTTTTATCGGTGGCCTTTTTCATGGCCTTGTTTACCTCTTGATTAACAGATTGTTGATAGATGTCCGCGTAAGTTGGTGAATCCTTGATTAGATCATCGCAAAAGGCCGCCACGTCACTGCCCGTCACTTCCAGCACGCCTTTTCCCATGGCCACACCCTCTTCAAAGAGATCGACAATCCCCGAGAGCAAATCCGTGCCTTCGGTTAGCTCAACCGGGCCGACCTTAAAGAGATATTTTTGAATCTCTTTATAAACAATCTGATAATCCTGCGGGAGCGCTTTGACCCGCGCCACATGCGCTCGCCACTCTTTTTTGCCTTCGATGATATCTTGTATGCTCATTTTATCCTCCTATTTTCCCAATTTTTTTGCGATATTTTTGTTGAGCTGCTCACGCCACTTGTCGCGATAAGACTTTGCTCCTTCTTCGCCGGCCACCGCTAAACAGAAGCCTTTGATATCGTCACCAAAAACCTCTTGGACACTTTGGCCGTCCGCCGCCGCTTCTTCCAGCAGGCCAAGAACACCGTCAAGAATTGGCATCAGGTTGCGTCCGGTAAAATCTGAGTGCAGCCAGAGGTTATCATCAATTTCCTCCCAAGCCGCTTGATAATCAGCCGGCAGTTTTTTGACCCGCGACTCAAAAGCTTTAAACTCTTTTGTCATGTCATTGCCTGTGATTTTTTCCCAAAAGTTCATTGACTCTCCTCCTTTAACTCGTTAACTTTTGACTCAACAAACTCCCATTTTTGCCAGAACCTCCGGAGCTCCTCACGCCCCGCGTCGTTGAGCGTAAAAAACTTCCGTGGCGGTCCCTTATCCGATGGCTTTTTTGTGATCTCCACCAACTTGTTTTTCTCGAGTCGTACCAAGATGGTATAGACTGTCCCATCGACAACATCTGTAAAGCCAAGGGCGTTCAACTTCCGCGTAATCTCGTAGCCGTAGGTTTCTTTGCGACTGATAATTTCCAGGACGCAGCCCTCAAGCACGCCTTTGAGCATTTCCGTTAGGTTTACCAGAATAATTACCCCTTCCTATTCTGTATGACTGATATTGAGTATTACTTACTACTACTATATAGTAGCACCTAGTAGTCCGCTTGTCAACTGCGTGTGGCCACCAAACAACAAAACCCGAATCCTCCACATAAGGATCCGGGTCTATGTTGGTTTCACTGCCACTTAACTTACTTTATCCGCACCTTCTATTGTTGAACTCCGAGATTTACCCATAATCAAGGCGAAAACCAAGCCTATAAGAACAGCGGGAACACATTCCAACCAGTTATACAAACTTGTGCGGGTAATGCCGCTGCTTACCACCGTCAGGGCATAGGTATAAACCCAGTGGAAGAATATCGCTGAAAATACTGACCGATTGGTCCGCAGATAAACATAAGTGTAAATGAAAGAACTACTGGTCACCGACAGCAGAAAGGGTAAAAAGGGCATGCCGAGTTCAAACTGGGAACTGCCCACCGCATAAAACAGAGGAAGGTGCCATAATGACCAGATTAGACCGATAACCAGACTGGTTGTGTTGGCGCTGGTAAGCTTCAACATTCGTTTGATGGCAAATCCGCGCCACCCGAACTCTTCAGATACAGGCCCGAGAATAATCAGGGGCAGCAAAGTCGGCAACTGCAGCCAAAACTGCGCATAATCAAAGCTTTGGCCCGTGACCACATTGAGTAGTATCAAGGAAAATGTATAGTACGCGGCGATAGTCAAGATAAACAAAAACCATTTGCCACCAATTCCAACCTGCACAGAGGAGCGGAGCAACTCCCGGACACCCTTGCGCCCTTCATAGACAGCTGTCAAACCAATGCCGACCAGGGACGGTACAAAGCCCCCGATAATAAACGGTATAATCGCCCATATCGGCCCCACGGGGCCAACAGCAAAGCTGATAGTGGGAATCTTGAAAAACGCAATCGGTCCCCAAAACACAAAAAAGCTTAGAAACATTACTGTGCAGAAAAACACACTGACTTCCCTGAATTCTTTACGCATCTTAATCCTCCTAATCCGCGGACCTTACGTCCACGTCTACCTAAATATTCAACCCCGGCTCCCAAAATAGTTCGTAACCAAACTGAAATGAGAACCGGGAATAACTAGTTTGCTGCAGCTACTTTTCGGATTGTAGCGACAAGTTCTTCCGGCGGCGCGTCCTTCATCACAAACCCAGCGGCGCCACTTTCCAGGGCTTTAGCGAGTTTCTGCTTGCTACCCCGGGACGAAAACATCAGAATCCGGATCCCGGGCCAGCGGATAGAAATTTCCTTGGCCGTTTCTGCGCCATCCATCCCCGGCATCTCCACATCCAGCAAGACCACATCCGCGAACTGGCCAGCAAGGAACCGAATGGCTTCCTCACCGCTGCTCACTTCCCCAACCAATTGTATATCAGGACATGATTCCAGAAACAGCCGCACCCCGCGACGGAACAGTTTATGGTCATCAACTAACAACACGGTAATTTTCGCATCCATAATCTGGCCCCCTGCACCAGCATCCGTGTCGGACGACACGGATGCCAGTGATTTTAGCCAATCCCTATACTAGAATCAACGCGCCCAAGAGGTAGGGCAAGAGTGCGAGAAGAGCGAGGGCCGGATGGCCGCGGCGGCCACTGTTCTTGGAGTCCCAGGCAAAGAGCCAGGCGGCCAGGGCATAGGCGGCGATACCACCGACCAGGAGCACGCCGACGCCCCACAGGGGCTCATACAGGGTCTCCCGACCATAAGCGAGGCCCAAAAAGCTTTGCATCGCCCAGGAGGCGGGCAGCAAATGTCCGACCCGGACTAAAACCTCGGGCAGAATGTCGCCGGGCATCATCAGGCCGCCCAGCATCATCGAGGGCAGATAAGCCAGCTGCTGCCAGAGCACGGTCACCCGGCTGTTAGCGGCAATGACGCCGATTAAGGTGCCAACACCGCTCACTGCAAAGAGGAAGACAAAGAACACCAGGAAAAAGGCGGGCCACTCAGTAGGCAAGGGAGCGTCGAAGAATAATGGTGCGGTGGCGGTGACGATTGCCGCGGCGAGGGTGATGTGCAACGCGGTGGAGATGGCGGGAATCGCAAGCAGCGAGCCGACGGGCACACCGTTAATCCGGTAGCTGCGGAGGATCTCCCCTTCCTTGGCTTCCACCATCGGACCGGGCAGGCCCATGATGGTGCTGGTGAGGGCGGCAAAGACCACCATCGCTGGGACCATCTGCAGGCCGTAATCGGGATTGATGTCGGCCATCATCACGCCCATCAGGGCGAAGAAGCCCAGGGGCATCAGGTAGTTCATGATTAACAGGGTGCGGTTGCGCACGCCCAGGGAGAGTTCATAACCAAAGTGGCTGGCAAATGCTTTCATTATCATTACCTCCAAATATATTCTTGCTTACGCAGTTTCCCGGGTCAGTTCCAGGAATCGTTCTTCCAGTGAGGGGCGCTCCACCCGCAGGTCAATCAGCTCATCACCAGCGGCTTCAATATGATTGATGATTGTCGTGACCAGCGGTCCCGGCTTCTCGGTCAGATAGACATGGTATTCTTCTTGACGCAAAGTCTGGGTGATGCCGCTTAAGCTCACAGTCTCCAGACTCTCGCCGGCTGAGCGCACCGAAACCTTGGTCAGGCCCTGGCCGGTGGCGGTCAGCTCCCGGGGGGTACCGACGGCGACGATTTGGCCCCGGAGCATGATGGCGACCCGGTCGGCCAGTTGCTCGGCCTCCGCCATGTCGTGGGTGGAGAGGACAATTGTGGTGCCCGCTTCTTTCAGCTCCCGCATCAGCTGGTGCAGGGCCTGGCGGGTGGAAACATCCAAGCCGGCTGTGGGCTCATCCAGGAACACTACCCGCGGGCGATGGGCTACGGCAAGGGCCAGTTCCAGGCGGCGCTTCTGGCCGGTGGAGAGGGCGTGGTACTGGCAGTTCAACTTCTCGGCGAGGCCGAGGCGATCAAGGATGCCGTTTTCGACTGTAACGCCGCGGTAGTTGCCAAACAGGCGCATCGCTTCGGCGACGGTCATATTGCCCGGGAGCGCTCCGGTCTGGAGCTGCACGCCCACCACCTGGAGCAACTTGCGAAACTCCCGGCCCGGGTCGACACCCATCACCTGCAGGTTGCCGCTATCTGCCTTGCGCATCCCCTCCAGGCATTCCAGGGTTGTGGTCTTGCCGGCGCCGTTGGGACCAAGCAGACCAAAGATCTCACCCGGGCGCACCTGAAAGCTGATGCCATCAGCAGCGGTAAACTCACCATACTGCTTGCGAAAATCCTTAACTTCAACAGCAAATTTCATCTGTATTACCTCCAGCTCAATTTCTTGTCTTAATTATAGCCAGCCCCGGGTAAAAGATAATCGGGTAGAAGGCTGATTTACCCCTCGGCCAAAAGGCCTATTTTCCCACTAGTCCCTTGGACCGATAAAAAAAGACGCCCGTGTGGGCGTCAACCTTCAATCATTATCCAACCAGTCAGCAATAAACTTCAACAGTTTATCTTTCTTCACCGGCTTAGCCAAATGTGCATCACATCCGGCGGCCAGACACTTGTCGATATCCTCCTGGAACGCGTAGGCAGTGAGGGCAATTACCGGCGTGGGCTGCATGTCGTGGGTCGCCTCCCACTGACGGATCGTGGCTGTGGCCTCCAACCCGTCCATATTCGGCATCTGGATGTCCATCAATACCAAGTCATACTTGTTCTTCTTAAACATATCCACCGCCTGGACACCGTCTTCCCCAACATCCACAATCAAATCAGCATCTTGCAAGAAGCGCTGCATCAACAAGAGGTTATCAGGGGAGTCATCGACCAGAAGTAATCTTTTCTCACCTGCGACATCAGGTGCCGCTGTTTCAGCTGAATCTAATACTTCCGACGTCTGTCCATTTCCGGTTACAACCTTCTTAATTGCTCCAAATAGTTCATTGCGCTTGATTGGCTTACTTAGATAAGTTGAGATGCCCATCGCCCGACAGCGCTCCACATCAGTCAACTTCTGGTTGGAGGTGAGCATCATTATTGGCGCCTGCTCGGCATACCCCTTATCTATTATCGATTCTGCCACCTGGAACCCATCCATACCGGGCATCCAACGGTCCAAGACAATCAGCTGGTAGGGATTGTTGGCAGCCCGGGCCCGCGCCAGCTCCTTGAGCCCGTCTGAGCCGTTTTCAGCCTCAGCAACTTCAACCCCCTGACCAGCTAGGAGCTCCCGCACAATTACCCTGTTGGTGCTGTTGTCATCGATAATCAAGACCGGGCCATCCAGGCAAGCGGTCAGTGCCGGAGCAGGATCCTCCTGTGGCAATGACGGCAAGTGCACAGTTAATGTAAACGTGCTCCCCTTGCCAACTTCGCTCTTTGCGACAATTGTTCCCCCCATCAGCTTGGCCAAGCGTCGAGATATCGTCAGACCGAGGCCTGTGCCACCATAGTTGCGCTTCGCTGAAGTCTCAACTTGGGCAAAGTCCTTAAAGATGTTCTCCAATTTATCTGCGGGAATACCAATACCGGTGTCGGAAAGCTCAAAACTCACATGTCCGGTATCGCCTTCCCGGACCCGCAGGGTCACTTCACCCTGCTCGGTAAATTTAATCGCGTTACCAATCAAATTCACTAATACCTGACGCAGACGATTGGCATCGCCAATGCGTTTACGTGCCAAGTCGTTGGGAATATGACTGTTGAGTTCCAAATCCTTCTGATGGGCTGAGACGGCCATAAACTCTAGGGTGTCCTCCACCAGCGAAACCAAATCAAACTCACTTTCCTCTAACTTCAAATGCCCGTGCTCGATTCGAGCCATGTCGAGGACGTTGTTAATCAAGCTCAGCAAATGGTCGCCGGCTGTGCGGAGCACATGGACAAATTTCTTCTGCTCAGCAGTCATGGGCTGCTCCCACAGCAGGTCAGTCATGCCGATGATCGCATTTAGGGGTGTTCGAATCTCATGACTCATGTTAGCTAGGAACTGACTTTTAGCCGCATTTGCCGCTTCCGCCGCCTCCCGGCTGCGCACTATCTCGGTAATATCTTCATGGGTGACAATCACCCGACCATTGCCGAGGAATTCGCGGACCCTAGCAAAATACCATCGTGTCTCGGTCTCCAACTCTTCAGCATATTCGAGCGTAAACTCTTCTTGTTCCCCCCGAAGAACCCGTTGGATACCCTTGGCACCCGTCAAACCTACTTGCTGCATACACAAATCGGGATAGTTGCGTCCGATAAAATCAGTCTCACTTGCATCGGAGTAGCGACGGTAATACTGCTTCTGCCAGACCTTATTGGCCATGATTATATTGCCGTCTTCATCCAGCACCAGGACCTGCGCTGAAAGCCCGTTGGCAATGGAGCGGGCAAATTCCTCCGACTCCTCTAGTGCAGCAATCATTTCCTTTTGCTCAGAGATATCCGAGAATGTAATGACAGCGCCGGTAATAATATCATTTTCTATCATCGGGCAGGATGAATAACGCACATCAATGGCCCAGCCATCTTTACGCCACAAAACTTCATCCTCAATAAAAACATTTTTGCCGGTATACAGAGTCCCTCTTATTGGACACTGCTTTAGTGGATAGTCGGAGCCATCAGGGTAGGAATGGTGCAGCGTAATGTGCATCTCCTTGCCCAACAGCTCACCTTCAGTATATTGGAGCATATTGCAGGCGGCCTGATTTGCAAAAATGCACCGACCCTGATGATCCACGCCAATAATCCCTTCGCCAGAGGAGTCCAGGAGCAGACGAACATTATTAGCCAGTCGCTGATTCTCTCGACTCCTCATTTTCAATTCCTCTATTGCCCTTTTTTCCTCTGTCACATCGTGAATTATGGAATAAAGCACTTCCTGGTTTTTATGTTTAATTGGCCCGCTGTACACTTCCACATCCCGCAACTCGCCGTTAGCCAAATAGTGCTGGAAGGAAAAATGATTGCGCTTGAACTTAGCTGCCCGTTGCATTTCCTGTTTGACTTCTGCTTCCGACAAAGCATTTATATCCTGTATTTTTTTATCCCGCAATTCTTCCTTGGTATATCCATAGTATTTGCAGGCTGCCGGGTTGGCGTCAACTATCCTTCCTGTTTCCGGGTCAATCAACAGCATTACCGCATGGTTGTTCTTAAACAAACTCCGGTAGACGTCATGACGATTTTGAATAACCTGAGCGGCTTCCTTCTCCTCTGTGATGTCGTAGCAAAAGCCGATGTAACCGGCGAAATCCCCGGCAGCGTTATAGCAAGCATTCCCGTAATCTGCTACCCAGCGATATTCCCCGTCATGACGGCGCATACGATACTCCAGACGAAAGGGTTTTCTGGATTCTAAGCTACCTATGTAGTTTTCAATGACTGTATCAAAATCGTCCGGATGGATAACACCCTTGGTCCAACCATCGGCGACCTCTTCTTCCAGGGTCCGGCCCGTAAACACTAGCCAGGACTGATTGAAATAGTACATTTTCCCATTATTATCTGAACGCCAAACCATCGCCGGCAAATTTTCCACCAGCGTGCAATCAAAAACTGGGTCCTCAGCCTGCTCCCCAGCTCTTGTCAAAGCCATGGACATCACCAAACTGGCCTCCTTGGCAGCTTGCTGGAGTGACTCCGCATCAGAAACAGGCGCTTGCGATAAAAGCACACAAACACCAACAATCACTCCGGAATTATACAGAGGAAAGGCTACCGCTGTCTTAACCTTCAGATCAACGAAAAACTCATCTAAACCTGCAGGGTGAGAAGCAGCAGAAAGAACCGTGAACTCATCAAAAGCCAGTTCTTCAAAGTCAAGCTTATATATTTGCGAAGGTGAGATTCCCTGGGAACAAAAAACGGAGTTGTTTGTAAAGTCAATCACAACTCCGGAATCAAAGTCAGTGTTATTACAAAGAGAAGAGATGACCTCACGACAAAGAGCCTGAGGCCTTTGATTAAAGTTTAAGCCGGTCAAAAGATTAAACATAATGAACGTTCCTCACCCCTATTTATTTTTTTGCATTAAAGGTACTTCTTATTAAATAGGTTTTGCTAGTAAATGTCAATGTGTTGTGGATAAGTTATGCCTTTGTAATTTTGGTCACAATCTGAGGTATAACACGAGATAATTCACAGCCATGATTTTTTGCTTTATAAGCCGGGGACAAGAGACATCAAAAAAATAAGCTCCTGAGCGCATAGCATGCGGGAGCTAGACGGAATAGGAGTACACACCATGGATACCGATGTTCAATCCACGCGCCCGCGGGGGGCGCGACGTCCTCCGTTTATACCAGTCCTACACGTCTATTAGTTTCAATCCACGCGCCCGCGGGGGGCGCGACGTCTGTCTTGGGATATTCCCAAGTATTATAGTTGCCGTTTCAATCCACGCGCCCGCGGGGGGCGCGACCAGGTAAGCGGCTACGATCACACAACCACTTACGAGTTTCAATCCACGCGCCCGCGGGGGGCGCGACTCACGAAAACCGTAGAGGGTGATGGAGATGATTGTTTCAATCCACGCGCCCGCGGGGGGCGCGACGGTTGCGTTTACCTTGCTTGCTGTAGTTCACCTGGTTTCAATCCACGCGCCCGCGGGGGGCGCGACCGACCTTATGGATATGGGTGTCAAGGTTCACATCCGTTTCAATCCACGCGCCCGCGGGGGGCGCGACACGCAAAGTCAGGCGAGGCGCACAAATCTTAGTTGTTTCAATCCACGCGCCCGCGGGGGGCGCGACGCACAAATGGCAGACTCCATGGGGCTTATCACTGTTTCAATCCACGCGCCCGCGGGGGGCGCGACTTGAGCGCGTCCGTGATTTTATCGTCGGCGCTATTGTTTCAATCCACGCGCCCGCGGGGGGCGCG